>JAPLDC010000448.1 GCA_026391935.1 Bacteroidota bacterium
ATTACTTTCCTTGGAAATGTTCAAGATCGTATTAATACTGCTCAAACGATTACAGCTAAAGCATATTTATATACTGTGAATGCAACATATCAGCCACAAACAATCGTTGACTCTGCAACAGTAGTTGTGTCAACAGCTCAGAATTTATATACAGCAATGTTTTCTGCACCTCATGTGATGAGTACAGATTTCGCAGTAGCAATAAAAAATCCTCTTACAACAGATACGTTAGTAATGGTGCTTAATAATGCCGATGTTACTCCATCTTATGGTGAAGGATTAGCTTGGAGAAGATTTGGAACAGGTGTTTGGAATACTGCTGTAGCATACGCTACTCAGGATTTAGAGCCAATTATTGCACCAATTGTTACTTATCCTATTAATACTGATTTTACAATGTCTCCTAGCGCTACACCGATGTGTTTGGGTACTGCTTTAACGTTTACAAATACAACTACAACAGCTGCAATTGTTGAAAATAGAATGTATAATTATAATACTATGAAAGCGTTTTGGAGCGTTGCAGCTTCAGATTCAACGTATGCTTGGGACATGGGCGATCCATCTGCTGTTCAATGGACAAAAAATGCTGCATATACATATCCAACAGCGGGTTCCTACGATATTACATTGTATACTTTAGGTGGTTTATGGGCTTCATGTGTGGATACAAAACTTACTCCAGTAGTTGTTACGCCAAATGCAGTAGCCTCATTTACACAAAATGCAACTGCATCCCCTTTGATAGCATTTACAAGTACTTCTACAGGAGCTGCAACATATTCGTGGGATTTTGGAGACGGTTCTCCAGTTGATAATACTGCAAACCCTTCTCACACTTTTGGTGTTGGAACATGGACAGTAACGTTAACTGTTACATCTGCTGGAACTTGTAATACAAATAATACAACACAAACAGTAACAATTTTAGCAACGGACATTGCAAATTTTTCAACAGCAATATTAAATGTATTTCCAAATCCATCTTCAAATGGCTTATTTACAATTGAAATGGGAGGAGCATCAAAAACAAATGTTGAAGTTTACAATATGGTTGGAGAATTAATTTATTCAAAAGAATTTACTTCTGCATCAACTTCACTTGATCTTTCTTCTGTTGCTGCAGGTGTTTACTCTATGAAAGTAAATGCTAACAACAATAATACAGTTAAACAAATTGTGATTACAAAATAATCTTTCATCTTCTTTTAAGGTAAAAGCCCCCTATAAAAAGGGGGCTTTTTTGCTTTTCTGACGTATTTATTTCGTATTATTGCATATAATTTAAAAAAAATAAAATGAGTAAAGTTGCTTTAATAACAGGGGTTACAGGTCAAGATGGTGCGTATCTAGCTGAGTTATTGCTAGAAAAAGGGTATATCGTTCACGGAATTAAGCGAAGAAGCTCCATGTTCAATACTGGTCGTATCGATCATTTATATAAAGATCAACATGAAAAGAAAGTAAATTTCTTTTTACATTATGGTGACCTCACGGATTCAACTAATCTTATCAGGATTATCCAGGAAACACAACCTGATGAGATTTACAATTTGGCAGCTCAGTCGCATGTGAAAGTTTCATTTGATTCACCTGAGTATACTGCAAATGCAGACGCAATTGGGACCTTAAGAATCCTTGAAGCAATTCGAATTCTTAAACTCGAAAAGAAAACACGTTTTTATCAAGCATCTACTTCGGAGATGTATGGTTATGTGCAGGAAATTCCTCAAAAAGAAACAACGCCATTTTATCCTCGTTCGCCATATGGCGTAGCTAAAGTTTATGGCTTTTGGATTACAAAAAATTATCGTGAGGCCTATGGAATGTATACATGCAACGGTATATTATTTAACCATGAGAGTCCATTACGCGGAGAAACATTTGTTACCCGTAAAATTACACGTGCAGTAGCAAAGATTCATTTGAAAATGCAGGAAAAATTATTCCTTGGAAACTTGGATGCGGAGCGAGATTGGGGACATGCAAAAGATTATGTTGAAGGAATGTGGATGATGATGCAACAAAAAGAGGGGGATGATTTTGTTTTGGCTACCGGCGTGAAAATTACTGTTCGAAATTTTGTTGAACTAGCATTTTCTGAAGTTGGAATAAAAATTAGATGGGAAGGAAAAGGTGTGGATGAAAAAGGATTTAATTCTGAAACAGGAGCAATGGGTGTTGAAGTTGATCCCCGTTATTTCCGTCCAACGGAAGTCGAGCTTTTAATTGGTGATGCATCAAAAGCAAAGAAGGTATTAGGTTGGGAACCGAAACATTCCTTAAAACAATTGGTAAGCGAAATGGTGGCTAGCGATGTGAAATTATTTGAGAGAGATAAATATTTGTTGGATGGCGGCCATGATGTAATGAACTTTCACGAATAAATAGTTGGAATATTGAGTTCTTCCGAATAAGAAATGCTGACACAAAAAATACTTTATGAACATAACCGATAAAATATACGTTGCAGGACACCGTGGAATGGTTGGATCTGCTATTGTCAGAAGATTACAGAAGGATGGTTTTACAAATATAGTAACGCGTACTTCAAAAGAATTGGACTTAAGAAATCAGCAAGCAGTTGCTGATTTTTTTGCATCTGAAAAGCCTCAATATGTTTTTTTAGCCGCTGCAAAGGTCGGAGGAATTATTGCAAACAACACTTATCGCGCTGATTTTATTTATGAAAATATAATGATCCAAAGCAACGTGATCCATTATTCATATTTAAATGGAGTAAAAAAATTAATGTTCCTTGGTTCGTCTTGTATTTATCCAAAGATGGCTCCTCAGCCTTTAAAAGAGGAGTATTTGCTTACCGGATTATTGGAAGAAACAAATGAGCCGTATGCGATTGCAAAAATTGCAGGAATAAAAATGTGTGACGCATACAGAGCACAATTCGGATGTAATTTTATTTCTGTCATGCCAACAAATTTGTATGGGCCAAATGATAATTACGATCTTAATAATTCACACGTCCTGCCCGCATTGATTCGTAAGTTTCATACTGCAAAAAAAGAAAATTTGCCAGCAGTTGAAATTTGGGGGACGGGATCTCCAATGCGTGAATTTTTACATGCGAATGATCTGGCAGATGCTTGTTTTTATTTGATGCAAAATTATAATGAGGCGGGTTTAGTGAATATTGGTGTTGGAGATGATATAACAATAAAAGATCTGGCTTTGCTCGTAAAGAAAATTGTTGGTTTTGCCGGAGAATTAAAATTTGACACTTCCAAGCCTGATGGAACACCCCGTAAATTAATGGACGTAAGCAAGCTGCATTCATTCGGTTGGAAACATAAGATCGAATTGGAAGAAGGAATTGCCGGAGTGTACTCAGAAGTTAAAGATAAATTGTAATGCGTATTAGTTTTCAGGTATCAAGTATCAGGAGTTTAAGATGGACTCGTTTTTTATTTCTAGTTTCTAGTTACTTGTTTCTGAATACATTGTTTGCTCAACAAAATTTGCCATTAAACAGAGAATGGGGCTTGAATTTTGAAAAAACGAAAATAAATAAACTTCGCAATACCTGTCTTGCTTCTTATAACACAGTTGATCTATCCAGCTTCAAACCATATATTTCTACGTCACAAAAAATTAATAAAAACGATTCTTTACGGAAGGTGACATCGGTTTGGAAAAGAAAAATTAAACAGGAAAATTTAATTATCGTCAACGATACAACCGATAAATTTTATCTTACCATCGATCCTCTTTTTAATTTTGAATTTGGTAAAGATTTGGCAGACACGAGTGGTGAAAAATTATATAAAAACACACGTGGCTTTTTGATTCGTGGCAGTATCGGAGAAAAGTTTTCTTTCGAATCTTCTTTTTACGAAAATCAGTCAACGTATTCGAAATACATCGACAATTATATTGCTAATACGAACTATTTATTTTCACAAACTGCGAATTATAATTACGCAGTAGTTCCGGGGCAAGGTCGTTCAAAACCATTTAAGAAAAATGGATATGATTATGCAATGGCATCGGGATACATTTCTTATTCTCCAATAAAAATGTTCAACATACAGCTTGGGCACGGGAAGCATTTTGTTGGTGACGGTTATCGTTCCTTGTTGTTATCCGATAATTCATTCAACTATCCTTATGCACGAATAACCACTACATACAAAAATATTCAATACACAAATTTGTACACTTCATTTATGAATCTGACGGATGGAGGAGTGAAAACTCCCCAACACTTGGAGCGACTTTTTCAGAAAAAAATTGGAAGCTTTCAGTTTTTGTCCTTGAATTATTTTCATCGATTGCAAATAGGCTTGTTTCAAGGAATGATATGGGAGGCAGCCGATTCCAGTAATCGTCAACATGTTAATTTCAATACATTTGATCCGATTATTGGTGTAAACGCATTTTACTATGGATTACATAATAAGAATAATATTTTATTAGGAGCAACATTAAAATTGAAGGTCACGAATTCAATTTCACTATACGGACAATATATGGTAGATGATGTATATGCAGGAAAAGGTCCAAAAGGCGTTCAAAAAAAATATGGATACCAGGTAGGGTTTAAGTATTTTGATCTTTTTACGATTAAAAACCTTCACTTGCAATTTGAATACAACAGTGTTCGTCCGTATGCTTATGCAACTGAAAATCCCTATCAGAGTTATACGCAATATAACCAGGCTCTGGCGCATCCTTTGGGAGCAAATTTTAATGAAATGGTCGGTTTTATCAACTATCGCTTGAAGGACTTTTTTATTGAACTAAAAGCAAATTATGCCATAAAAGGTAATGATAGTTTGAATAATAATTTCGGAGGGAATGTTTTTAAATCCGACAATGTTTTCCCGGTTACTCAAAATTTAGATAATATAACATTCACTCAAGGATTGAAAACAACGATAATGTATCAGGATATTCATTTAGGTTATTTGGTTAATCCCTCAACAAATTTTAATATTGTATTGGGTTTCACAAATAGAATTGAGAAGACGGAAAAATCAACAAATGAAACACAATTCGTATATTTCGGGATTAGAACATCACTTTCAAATTTTTATTATGATTTCTAATAGTCGAAATATTCCTTTATTTATTAATTTTCTTTTCCATTTTAGAGAGGACAGGAGGAGCTTATGGGATTTTTAATACTTGTTTTCATTACTTCATTTTTTGTTGTTCTTTTATCAACACCATCCTTGATAAAAGTAGCGATACTCAAGCGATTGTTTGATGCGCCGGGTGATACCCGCAAGTTACATACGCGCATGGTCCCTACTATTGGTGGGATTATCATCTTTGCCGGAACATTGTTCTCCTATTCATTATGGTTCCCAGATATCCATGATTATCCTCAATTAGTAAAAAGTTTCAGTGATTATAAATTTATTGTTTCAACGTTATTGGTTATGTTTTTTGTTGGAGTGAAAGATGACATAATTGGAACAGCGCCTGTAAAAAAATTGGTAGCACATGTCTTGGTAGGAATGGTGATGGTATTAATGGCAGACATTCGAATTGTGAGTATGCACGGGCTGTTTGGAATAGATATTTTGCCTTTGTGGACGAGTGTGTTTTTATCGCTGTTCACCTATATTGTAGTCGTAAATGCGTTTAATTTAATTGATGGTGTTGATGGACTAGCAGGTGGCGTCGGACTTATTGCATCTACAGCATTTGGTTTTTGGTTTGCCTACGCAGGTGATCCGGCAATGGCTTGCCTCTCTTTTGCATTATCCGGATCATTATTAGGATTTTTATTTTTCAACTTTTCACCCGCTAAAATATTTATGGGAGATTCCGGCTCCTTGACAATCGGATTGATCATTTGTGTATTAGCAATTAAAGTAATTGGATATGATGTTAGCTCAATTGAAAGCAGGGTTGTGCTGAATATTTCTAAACCTTTATTTGCAATGGCTGTTCTTGTTTATCCTTTAGTAGATACTTTACGGATCTTTATTTATCGCGCTGTTAGGGGTGTTTCCCCATTTTCTGCCGACAGGAACCACCTTCATCATCGATTATTAGATATAGGCTTAAGCCATAAGGGAACAGTTATTTCTGTTTATCTTTATAATGTATTTATAATTTGTCTCACAATTGCACTTTCCTTTTCAAACCTGGATGTGAATTATTCTTTGGTAGTTATTGCATTAATCTCTCTTGGTGTGGCACAAATTCCTTTTTTTATCACGAAAAAGAAAAACAGAACAGCTAAGAATAATGACTAAAAAATACTACATACTTTTTCTGATATTCATTTTGCTTCTATCCCATTCTACTGCTTTTTCTCAGCAAACAAACTTTACACTAAACCGAGATTATTTTTGGGGCGTAGATAATTATTATAATAATAAAGAGGAAAATACGCAAACATTTGTAAAACCTTTTCGTTACCAACAAATTCTTCAGATAAAAGATTCTTTAGCAGTTTTCCCGAGATTATTGGCTGGAAGCAAAGTAGAGAAAAGTGATAAAAAGGCAAATACACAAATTGAAATTAATCCTTTGATGATTGCGCATACAGGTTTTGATATGTCCTCAAATGCTCATTTAACAAGTGATATGGCGATTGGCGGAAATTTGTTGATGTTTTGGAAAGATAAATTTGCGCTGAACTTTAAAGCATTAGGAGGTAAAGGTGTGTTTAGTTCCTCTACCGATTCAATCATTCGGAATTGTGGTGTTGTACCTGGAATGGGATATGCATATATTTCAAAAACAGATTCTCTTAATCCGCAATATGCGTATCAATATTTTTCGGGCTATATATCATATTCACCAAATAAAATTTTTAATTTTCAATTAGGGCAGGATAAACATTTCTGGGGCGATGGATACCGATCACTTTTTTTGTCGGATGTCGCTGCACCGTATCCTTATTTTAAGATTACTACCAATGTCTGGAAACTCACGTATGTGAATTTATATACCATCATGAAGGATGCTACCAACCCTTCCGGATTTAAAAAAGATTGGTTGAATAAATATGCCACCTTTCATTATTTAGGTTGGAATGCCACAAAGCGGATCAATGTCGGATTATTTGAGTCCATTGTTTGGCAGGGCTCAGACAGCACGCGTCATCGCGGTTATGATGTTAACTATTTAAATCCGATCATGTTTTTTCGTCCAACAGAATATTCGTTAGGCTCTAGTGACAATGCATTAGTGGGATTTAGCATCAAAATAAAAATGTTTAAAAAACAACAATTATACGGGCAACTATTGTTGGATGAATTTTCATTGAAAGAAGTAAAAGCGCAAAATGGTTGGTGGGGAAATAAACAAGCTTTCCAATTAGGTTTGAAAAGTTTTGATCTGTTCCAAATTACCCGACTTAATTTCCAAACCGAATTCAATTATGTTCGTCCGTTTACCTATTCTCATGGAAGTGTACAGCAAAATTACGGACATATGAATCAGCCTTTGGCACACCCTTTAGGTGCAAATTTTATCGAGTCGGCCACTTTTTTGAATTATAGATATAAAAGGTTTTTCTTTGAAGCAAAGTTTACATATGCTGTTTATGGGGGTGATAGTGCAGGAACAGATTACGGAAAAAATATTTTTATTTCTTATTCAAACCGCGCAAGTGAATTTGGGAATTTTACAACTCAAGGATTTCAAACCAATTTGATAACCGCCTCTATACGGGGAGCCTATATTTTAGATTCACGTATGAATTTAAAAATTGATTTTGGTTTTGCCGACAGGATAGAACAAACAAATTACAGAACCAAACAAATTCCTTGTATTTTCTTAGGCGTAAAAACCGATCTTTGTAATTTGTATGACGATTTTTGAGTTTCATCTCTATAATTTAGATTTAATCTAAATTATTGCATTTTATCTTTCTCTTTTCCTGAAAAATTGGTAAAATTGCAGTTCTTTTAATAAAGAGCACTCAATTTGCAAACGGAAAACGTAAATAGTATCGAAAAATTTGCTTCTGCACCCAGGAAACTAGCAGATTACGCTATGTTGATGAAGTTCAGACTAGCTTCATTGGTGGTCTTTTCGGCTGCAATAGGCTATGTAGCTGCATGTGAGCATGTTAATTGGGCGCATATGGGTTGGTTGGTATTAGGAGGTTTTTTGGTTACAGGTTCCTCTAATGCTTTCAATCAGATATTGGAGCGGGATATTGATAAATTAATGACCCGTACTGAAAATCGTCCTTTGCCTCAAGAACGAATGAGTTTAAATGAGGCAATTTTAATAGCTACTATTTCTGGAATAACAGGCATATCTATCCTTTGGGTCTTCATGAATCCTTTGAGTGGTATCCTGGGATTATTGGCTTTGCTTTTATATACCGCAGTTTATACTCCGTTAAAAAGAATTACTCCATTTGCAGTATTTGTAGGAGCCTTTCCTGGAGCAATTCCTCCTTTATTAGGCTGTGTAGCAGCTACAGATGGGTTTGGAAATATTCCTTTTATTGGTTGGGTAATGTTTGTGGGACAATTCATGTGGCAATTTCCTCATTTTTGGGCCATCGCATGGGTGTTAGATGACGATTATAAAAAAGCAGGATTCAGAATGTTACCTTCTCCTGCCGGCCGCGATAAAAGCAGTGCTTTTCAAGTTTTGGTGTATACTCTGTTTTTATATCCGATAAGCTTATTGCCAGTTATGTTTCATTTTTCAGGATTAGTATCCTCAATAATTATATCTTTTTGTAGCATATATTTTTTATTCCAGGCCTATACGTTATATAAGGATTGTACAGTGGAAGCTGCGAGGAAGCTTATGTTTGGATCATTCTTTTATTTACCCGCAATTCAATTAGCAGTACTTTATGGATAAAACAGTAGCAATGGAAGAAATTCTTTCTCCATCAGAAGAAAAACGTCAGATACAAGAAAAAGTATCAAAACCATTGCTTTATTTAGCGATGGGAAGTATGGTAATGATCTTTGCATCTTTAACGAGCGCCTATGTTGTTAGGATGGGTAAAGGCGATTGGCTTCGATTTGAATTGCCCCAAATGTTCTATATCAGTACTGCCGTGATTATAATAAGCAGCGTAACAATGAATTGGGCCCTTTCTTCAGCTAAAAAGAATGATTACCTGAATATGAAGCGAGCAACTTTGATCACCTTGATTTTGGGATTGACATTCGTTGTTTTTCAGTTTAAGGCTTGGGGCGTTTTGGTTGATCAAAAGGTCTTTTTCGCTGGTAAATATAGTAATGCGTCTGGTTCTTTTTTGTATGCCTTAACAGGGCTGCATCTTGCTCATTTGGTCTTTGGAATAGTAGCATTGATAGTTGTTTGGGTTAAAACAATAATGAAAAAATACAATTCTGAAAACTTGTTAGGGATTAAATTATGTGCCATTTTTTGGCACTTTTTAGACGCCTTGTGGATATATTTGTTTTTATTTTTGTTATTCGTACGGTGAAAAATAAAAAAAAATTTCGCATATTAGCACCCGAAAAATCAATCATTAACTGACCAAGGTCATAAAGGGTTATTAAAAATCAGTACTTAGGTTATTAATTAGTAAAAAAGTATGTCAAATCACACAATAACAGCAACAGATTCAGAATCACCTTGGAGTGGTGGAAAATCACCATTTGGCGTTAGTTACGGAAAACTATTTATGTGGTTTTTCCTTGTATCCGATGCATTAACCTTCTCTGGTTTATTATGCGCGTATGGTTTTATGCGTCATACTCATCCTGAAGTTTGGCCGAATCCAAGCGATGTGTTCACGCACTTCCCTTTTTATGAAGGACATATTCCATT
The DNA here is from genome assembly GCA_026391935.1 of Bacteroidota bacterium. Classification (GTDB taxonomy): domain Bacteria; phylum Bacteroidota; class Bacteroidia; order 2-12-FULL-35-15; family 2-12-FULL-35-15; genus 2-12-FULL-35-15. The sequence goes on from JAPLDC010000448.1 coordinate 9,754, forward strand.
GGCTTATGTAGGTTTGATGACCTTAATTTTGATCATGTCGTCTGTAACAATGGTGTTGGCAGTTGAAGCTGGCCATCGTAACGATAAGAAAAAAGTTAGTTTTTGGTTGCTTTTAACCATTATTGGAGGTGCAATGTTTGTTGGTTCTCAGGCTTGGGAGTGGTTTCATTTTATTAAAGGAACGGATCATGGAGCTGTACGTAATTTCATCAGAGATGGTGTATGGGTTACTGATACATTCAAAGGAGCAAATATGCATACGAATGAATATGGTTTACCTGTGTTTGGAAACTTCTTTTTCTTTATAACAGGATTCCATGGTTTTCACGTTTTTAGCGGTGTAATTATCAATATTGTAATATTTATAAATGTATTGAAAGGCACGTATGAAAAGCGTGGTCACTATGAAATGGTTGAGAAAACCGGTTTATATTGGCACTTTGTGGATTTGGTTTGGGTGTTCGTATTTACGTTCTTCTACCTTTTGTAATTACCTTAGGTAATTTGGTTTTTATAATTTATAATTTAATTTTTATAGTATGTCAGAATTTCACGATGATTACCCACAATATGAGTTAATGGCTCATCACAGCGAAGAAGAAGGAGTTAAAAAGCGTAAAAAACTTTGGAATGTATTCTGGATCATGCTTACTATTACCATCATTGAACTTATAATAGGTTCAAAAGCAGCAAGCATGGGATTGTTGGATGATGTTACAAGAACATCAGGAATTACATTGAAATTTATTTTCATTGGATTAACAATTCTTAAAGCGTTTTTCATTGTTTTTAGTTTCATGCACTTAGGTGAAGAAAGAAAATTTTTGAAATTTGCGATTGTTGGGCCTTATATGATTTTTATTCTTTATTTGATTTGGATGTGTGTTACAGAGGCAAATTATGCGAGAATTCATAAGAATGATATGGATAGCATCATTGTTCAACAAAAAATTGAGTTGAACAAAGCTGCAACAAGCGGACATCACGAAGAAACAGCAAAACCTGCAGAAGGTGCAAATCCTTAAACAGGAATTATAAAATTTTTATAATGGTCTCGCAAATATTGTGAGACCATTTTTGTTTGTACTTTTGTGAGCCGATTTTTGTATCTATTACGCCAATATTTATCATGAAAAAAAAATTATTCATTTTACTTTTTTTGTTATCATTCCCTTCTGCTTTATACGTTTTACTATCAGTAGGCAAAACAAACTTTATTCATTTGCCCTATTACGGAGAAAAAGAATTGGCTAAAAACGGTCATGATACGATATACCAAACGATTGCTCCTTTTAGTTTTATTAATCAGGATGGGAAAATAATTACAGATAAATATTATGACGGAAAAATATATGTAGTCGATTACTTTTTTACGACATGTAAAACGATTTGTCCAAAAATGACAACAGAGCTCCTTCGTGTTCAGGATAAATTTGCATATACAAATGGAATGGTTCAAATACTTTCACATACTGTAGACCCCGAAAATGATTCTATTCCTGTCCTGAAAGCGTATTCGGAAATGGTACATGCCGATACAAAAACATGGAATTTTGTAACCGGCGATAAAAAGCAATTATATGAAATGGCGCGCAAAAGCTATTTACTAAATGCTTTGAAAGGTGACGGCGGCCCTGATGATTTTATTCATAGCGAATTGTTTGTATTGATAGACAAAGAGAAGCACATCAGAGGGATTTACGATGGAACAAATATTAAAGCAGTCAGCAATTTAATCGATGATATTAAAGTGTTGATTGCAGAATTTATGATCAAGGAAAAAAAGAATAATAACGAAAAAAGCCCCGCAGAATAAATTTCAAAAATAAAACGATGAAGGATAAATTAGTTTTCAGAATTATAATGGTAGTTTCCATTATTGTTTTTATAGCAGTAATAATACTAAATAAAAAGATATTACCTGTTCCTGAAGTTATCCCTGATTTTGTGTATAAATTACCAAAGCTAAACGCTATGCTGAATGGCACATGTGCTCTTCTCTTGCTATTGTCTTTGTATATGATTAGACAAGGTAATATTGCAATGCATAAAAAATTAAATATTATCGCATTTGTATTGTCAGCTGTGTTTTTAGTTTCATATATTACGTATCATTGGATGGCACAAGAAACAATCTATCCTAAAGAATTGTCGAGTCGTACAACATATTTAATAATTTTGATCAGTCATATTATTTTAGCAGCATTAGTTTTACCCTTGGTTTTATTATCCTTTTATTACGGACTTAGAACGCAACAAGCAGACGGAGATTTATACATTAAAAAGCACAGAAAAATAACACGTTTGAGTTTTCCAATCTGGCTGTATGTTACAATCACAGGAGTGGTTGTATATTTAATGATATCTCCATTTTATACACATTAATATTTGTATCTTTATTATAGAAATGAAAATAAAAAGAATCCTGTTATTTTGTATTTTGACGCTGCTGATGTTTATCAGCAATGTTAATATATACGCTCAATGTGCGATGTGTCGGACTTCTGTAGAAAGCGATTTGAATAATGGAGGGTCAATTGGTAAGGAATTAAATACAGGTATATTATACCTTATGGCTATCCCATACATTCTTTTATTGAGTGGAGCATATGTTTTTTTTAAGAAGCCAATTGATGCAAAAGTGAAAGCTTGGAAAGAAAAACATTTCCCAACAAAGCAATCAAGTTAGTTTCCTAAAAAATAAAATCACGAAAATCCCCTCATTGTGTTCCACGATTTTCTTAGAGCCTAACTCCGATCACACAAACATCATCTACTTGTTCTAAATTTGTTTTCCAATCTTTAAAAGCGACCTCTAGCGATTGTGTTTGATTCTCCTGAGAAAGGGATGCATTTTTCAAGAGCATTTCTTTCAGTGCTTTATACTTGAATTTTTTACCTTTCTCTCCCCCAAATTGGTCAGCAAATCCATCAGTAAGCATAAAAAGAGAATTTCCTTTTTGAAGCGGAATAGAGTGTGTTGTAAATGGTGAAGGGTTAATTGTTTTTCCTATCGGCTGCTTGTCAGGTTTTATTTCAATAAGTTCATTTTCTTTGGTATACCATAGCGGACTATTTGCTCCGGCCCATTTTATTTCCTTTGAATTCTTATTGATTGATAAAAACGAAATATCCATTCCGTCTTTTACATCTTTATCGCTTTTTGAAAATGTTTCTAAAACAAGCTCCCTCGTTTTGTCTAGTATTTTACCCGGTTCGATCATCCCGAATTCAAATACGGCTCTGTTCAGTGCATTGCTACAAACAACGCTCACCATTGCTCCCGGCACACCGTGGCCAGTACAATCTGCAACAGCCATGAGAATTATTTCTGAATCGGAAGGTTTGTCGGATTCAATTTTTTTCCATTTTCCATTTTCAAATTGAATAATCTCCATCCAATAAAAATCACCAGCCACAATATCTTTTGGTTTATAAAAAATAAAAGATTCAGGTAAATGTTCTTTTACAAAACGTGCAGGAGGAAGAATCGCTTCTTGCAACCTTTTTGCATAGTTGATAGAGTCTAAAATTTCTTTTTGTTTTGCTTCCACCAGGTCTTTTTGCGATTCGATAATTATTTTTTGCTTTCTAGTGAGACGTAAGCGGTTGAAAACAAAAAATGCAAACAAGAGTACAAATATCAAACCTGTAGTAATTGAATAACTGATAATTTTTTGCTTCTGTTCTTTCTCTGCAGAGATGGCCAGTTGCTTTTCATTTTCTTTATCATCCAATGCCTTTTGTTTTTCAAAAGTGTATTGCATTTCATTTTGCATTACTTCTTGTTGATTTTTTTCACTTTGTATGCTATCACGCATAGCAATGTATAATTCATGCATGGAAAGTGCTTCAGTTGCTTTGCCTTCTTTTTTATAAATATTATATAAATTATAGCTTGCTTCTCTTACCCCTGTAATAAATTCGCCTTCCTTGGAAATAGCCAAAGCTTTTTTCAATATTTCTATAGCTTTCTCGGTTTGATTTGTTCGCTGGTAGTTTAGTCCAATAATCGTCATCACATTTGAAATAGAATTTTTATCTCCAAACTCTTCAAACAATTTCAATGCTCTGTTACTGAAATCCATTGATTTTCCTAAATCATTTTGATCGGAATAAATAACCCCCAACACATAAAGTGCATTCGCATAACCATTTTTGTCTTTATTTTCCTCTGATAATTTTAAGCAACGGTTTTCAGCCTCTATTGCTTTATCATATTGTCCTAGGTTTTTGTAAATAGAACCAAGATTTCCCAGTGCGAAGGCCATTGCAGTTTTTTTATTGAATTTTTCGCTTAGCTCCAAACTACGCTGATAATACTCCATGGCTTTTTTATTGTTTCCCTGCTCCGCATAAATAACACCTATGTTATTTAGGTTGTTAGCCATGTCCTTGTAGTTATTAATTTCTTCAGCAATCTTGAGCCCTCTTGTGAAATAATCGATACCCCTGATATTATCGCCCCGAAGTGAAAAAGAGGTGCCCATTACTTGCAATGCAAAAACCTGATAATGTTTTAATTTTTTTTCTATAGCAAAGTCGTACATCTTGTTTGCCAATATAAAAGCGGTATCAGGCTGAGAGTATAGATATCCTTTTAGGCATATCCGTTGCATAGCTTGTAATCGGATAGTATCAGGGCGGGAAGTATCCTTCCATACTTTTGAAAGGCTGTCAACATTGACTTGTGCGGAAGTGTTGAGATGGAGGAGTATAAAAAATAAGAAATAAAAAAGAAATTTGAACCTGTGGAGAGACATGTTTATTTTCATTTTGGTTTGGGCGTATCAAATATAGTAATACTAGGATTAATGGCAACGATTGATTTTCAGTCTATCAAATAAAAAAATAGCATATATTTGAACAGAATTTAGCAATAACCCGTTAAAAATCCTATTCACATGATCATTAATTCAATAAAAAAACATTCTGTAAATGTTGGTATTGTTACAATATCAGCGTTGTTGCTGTTTAGCTGCGGCACAGGCAGTTCAAGCGATTCAAAAGGAACAAATGATTCCGTTCCGGCATTGGATTCTATTCCAAAGATCCATTCTGAGAACGCTTTTTATTCGATTCCTTCTCCTATTCAACTCGGTCAGATGTTGCAAAGAGCCGGTGCGACTTATGATATCAAATTGCTGAATTCGGTAGATAATGTGTCAAAATATTCTACGACAAAGAGTAAAGCCATGAATCTTGGAGTTTATGGTGCTGATCTTAGTTATTCAGCAGTGTTCAACCAAACACAACAGACAATGACCTATCTGGAAAAGTCGAAAAAGTTGGCTGAAGAACTAGGCTTAACGACTAGCTTCTCTGCAGAAATGATGAAACGCATGGAAAAAAATGCCGGAAATAAAGATTCTACATTTCAGATTATTTCTGAGTTATTCCTGAGTTCAAATGAAGCTCTAAAAGAAAATGACCAATCTAACATTTCTGTTTTGGTTCTTACCGGTGGTTTTATTGAAGGAATGTATGTTGGAACACAAGTTGCAAAAACGGTAAAAGATAATAAAGCTATTTATTCTCGTGTTGCAGAATTTAAAGGTTCCTTAAATAACTTGATCATGCTGGTAAGCACTGTGAATGATGCTGCAGATTCTGATATTTTAACAGATCTGAAAAAGATTAAAGCTGTTTATGACGAAACGCCTGTTTCTGCTGAAAAGCCGGTTACAACTGTTGATACCACTAAAAAAGTGATGACAATTGGCGGGAAATCACATTATAATTTGTCGAAAGAACAGATTGTAAAAATTACTGCTTTAGTTGAAACTACAAGAACTAAGATCATTAAACCTTAAAAATCCAACGGATGAAAAATATTTTCAGAGTACTATTTTTAGTACTAGTATACAACACGGCAGGCTACTCACAATGTAATGGTTTCGCAAAAAAGAGCATCACTAAGTTAAAGCCTTATTTGAATACGCAACAAGTGTTTAGTACGGTTTTGTTAAATGGCGACAAAACACAACTTTCTTCTACCTTTTATTATGGTGATGAATATCGCCTTTTGATTAGTGCCCAAGATCAATTAGGGAAAATCCAATTGAATGTTAAAGATGCCCAAGGCAATGTAGTTTATACCACTAAAGCATATGGAACCATCATGTGGGATTTTAATGTTGAATCAACGCAGGATCTTACTTTAGAATTAATTACACCGCCAGCACCGGAAAAAGAAACAGTTGATAAAAGCGGATGCGTTTCTATCGTAATCGGATTTAAATAAAAACATTTTCTTTTATCATTTTAAGATCCCCATACAACATGTATGGGGATTTTTTTAATTGTTAATTATAATTTCTCCAATGTAAAGGATAACATCAATTCATTACGAAATTGATATTTGTATGGAGGATAAGGTGTATATCTTATTCTGCTGTCAATTATAAAATCCAGATATCTGAAGATCTTAATAATAATTCTATTTCGAAAATCAATGTCAAATTTTGAACGGTTGATCGCATTTGCAAAACAATGGGAGTAGTTTTCCCATCTTACATGAGTACCAATATTTTTTCGTATGTACGTCTGAATTCCAAATCCATATTCTGAGGTGATCAATGTTTTTTTGTAGATGATATCATTTTCATGATTGAAAGGTTCGAATTCTAAAAGAGGAGTTGTTGAAGTGCGTAAGGTCACGAAGGTGAAGTTCATTCTACATGTTTTCCAAAAATGAATTGTTGTTCCATAGCCAATTTCAATATTCATTGGACTCCCGAATCCTGATGACCATCGTTTATTATAGGATCCGCTATCAGTATAACACATTTCATAAGTTGACAAGAATTGCGAATTAAAATAAAGTGTAAAAATATTTTCAATTTTTTTGTTGGTATTTTTCACAACCTCTGTACTAAAATCAAGGTAATCCGAATTTTTGTACCAAGTGCTATCAACAAATTTCATATATCCCAATTCTCCGTTAAAGCGGATATGTGTTTCCCAAAGGCTTCCAATGCTGTCGTAATTAACATTTGACCGCAACAAAAATGAATAATTGTTGTTGCCGTTATACTTCCAGTTCTTATAATGGATATATGAAGCTGAAAAATTAGTTGAGTAAGTGATTGTTGATGGGAAATAAAAATGTTTTTTAGTCTTTATACTATCATTTTGCGACGATAATGTTAGGGCATAGATATTGAAAATGATACTTAACAGAAAAATGTAATTTCTTCTGAGACCATATTTGTCAACCATTTATTTTAATTTTTTGACAATCTGAAATTTTGTATTAGTCAATTTCCTATCCAAAAATTTGGAAGGCCTGAATTATAACATGATTTGCAAAATCAAGCAACTCAAGAAATGCTAATGCTTTTTTCCGGTAGTTTTTGTTTTGTGACTATATATTTTAATCATGTCACTCTTTTCTAGTGGCCAAAAATCCATATAATCGGTGGTGACTTTAATAGTTTTTATTTTCGGATCATTTTTATTGACTATGCTTTTTTCCCAATCCTCCATTTTTATTTTATTTACTTTTCCTGTCCATTTTGCCCAATACATAATCAGATAATAATCATATCCTTTAAACTCGTCTGGATTGATATCCTTTCCATCTAACGTCTTTATTTGTTTAAGATATTCAGATAAATTATTAGTGGAATCTATTTTAATAACATTTTTTGGATTTAAAAAAGTTATTAAGCTGTCATTCTGTGCATTACATTTTTTATTATCTCTGTATAACATTAAATATCCGTTCCTGTCATAAAACCGGATCTCCGGTGTTCCGATGTCTCTGTTATAAAATTTAGTTAAGGCTGCTGTATCTTGGAGGCAGAAACTGTTTTCGGTTGAGAGGTTGTTTGCAGTTAAATAATCGAGGATGCTTTTTTTATTTTCTACTTTTGGATTTCTGACACCGAATTGGTAAAACATAATTTTTGTACAGCCGAAATGTAAAATGATCAGTAGAAACGAACAAAATAAAATTGTGATTTTTTTCATATATTTTAGATTTAGATTATTTAAAAAAGAGATGCCTGATTAAAATAACCGGCACCTCTTTCTAATTTTTATTTATTTGATAAAGACAATTGTATACTGTGTTTTGGTTTCAACAACTTTATATTTTCCGCTTTTCACAGTGAATCTGTCGACCCCTAATTTTGCACATACATCAGCAGGTAAACTATATGCAACCGGTACTTCAAATATTCCATTTATAAATTGTGCTTGATATACACTGTTTTGTGAGACACTTTTTATAATGGTTAGTTCTAAATTACCTGTATTGTCATTTATGGTTGCTGTCATATTTCTAGAAACACCGATTGTAATTTTGCAAAGCCCTCTTTCAATACACAATCCGCTCGCATCTCTGTGGCCAAATTCAACTGATAACGTAATAATTGGCCCAGCGAATGTCTGAGCGGTTGTCGCTAAAAGGATAGCGAATGCTAAAATTAATTTTTTCATAATTTTTAAGGATAAATTGTTTTTTTTAATAAATTTTTAATAATTTCATCCTTGCAATGAAGCCGCAAGGTTTGCTTTGCTCAACGGCTCTTCAGAAGAGTGGTCAGCAATTAATTGTTTAAGTACTTTTTTTGTTTTACCTCCTTTCAAATTAAGTTAGTGTCAAGCCAACTTGTGTAAATGAAGAGCCGTTGTTTTTGGCTCGGTATTATCGCTTAATATGCATATTGAATCTATTAAGTGGTCGCAAATATAGATGAATATACACAGTAGCGAATTCCAATTAAGCTCAAATTAAGGAGTCGAACAATCTCATCTTTTCTCCAATTACCTGAGGATAAGTCAAAAAAGATTTTAATACTATTGTTTCGAAATCAAAATTTATAGTTGTGAACAGTGTTGTGAACAAATACATTTATTTTCAAAAACGTAAATTGTTTTTTGATTCTAATATTAGTTGAAAAGTGAAATTGTTATTGTGTTTTACTTCAAAAAATCGGATAAAATAAAGGAGATATAATCAGAGTAATAATATTATCCTCTATTTTAAAAAGGCGTTAAATTCCTCAAAGAACGAACGTTCTACCTATTCGTTTTTTTCTTATCTTTGTAACAGTTCTTTATCACTTATCAAGA
>JAPLDC010000438.1 GCA_026391935.1 Bacteroidota bacterium
CCCATTTAGGAACATCGCTTTTACAATTTTAGGTATTGTGTATGTTGCAGTTCCCTTCTCTTTATTAAATTATCTGGTTACCTACACCGGCACCTACAGCTACGAATTGCTTTTCGGGTTTTTCTTTATCCTTTGGAGCAACGATTCAGGTGCCTATCTGGCCGGTTCTGCATTTGGAAAACGAAAATTATTTCCTCGTGTTTCACCTGCCAAATCGTGGGAAGGAAGCTTGGGAGGGGCCATTGCAAGTTACATTGTTGTTTTTATTATCTCTAAATGGTATACAGGATTCAGCCGTATTGATTGGATGGTAATTGCGGCAATCCTAATTACAATTGGTACATTAGGAGATCTTGTGGAGTCGTTATTCAAAAGAAGCAAGAATGTAAAGGATTCAGGGTCATTATTACCCGGACATGGTGGAATTTTAGACCGATTCGACAGTCTTTTGATGGCAACACCCTTTGTTTTCAGCTATTTATATTTTTCAAACTATTTCCATCATTTATACCCTTAAAAACACTAAAAATGAGCCCAAAAGTGGTTTTAGGCGAAGGAAATACGATTTTTAACGATTACATTTTACTTAGTATATTATTTTATCTAAATTCGCACACTTTAATTTGTTCCGATCTCTAAAATATCCCCGGAACCAAACATAAAAATTATGACAACTAAAACAAATTCAACAACAGTAGAAGATCACAACAGCATGTTCGATGCAGTTCTTGCTAGACTTGATGTTGCTGCAAAAATTTATGGCTTATCAGATGAAGTTACAAGTATTTTAAGAAATCCTCAAAGACAAATAAAAGTTAGTATTCCTGTAATGATGGATAATGGCAAAATGCAAGTTTTTGAAGGATTCAGAACGATACACTCCACTGTATTAGGGCCATCAAAAGGGGGAATCCGTTATGCAATGGATGTGTGTGATGATGAAGTAAAAGCTCTTTCTGCTTGGATGACGTTCAAATGTGCCGTTGCAAATTTACCTTATGGTGGTGCAAAAGGAGGTATCAAATGCGATCCACGTAAATTGAGTATAGGAGAATTAGAGCGTTTAACAAAAGCGTATACAGTTGCTATGGCAGATGTATTCGGACCAACAACAGATATTCCTGCTCCTGATATGGGAACTAGTGGACGTGAAATGGCATGGCTAGTTGAAGCATACAATAAAGTACATAGAGGAAATTTCCCTGGTGTTACTACCGGTAAACCTGTTGGATTAGGAGGTTCTTTAGGCCGTGATGCTGCAACAGGAAGAGGAGTTATGGTAGCAACACTTGCTGCTTTAGACAAAATGAAATTAGATCCTAAAAAAGTTACATGTGCAGTTCAAGGTTTTGGAAACGTAGGTTCACATGCAGCACGTTTATTACATGAGCAAGGAATTAAGATCTGCGCAATCGGTGATCATACTGCTACTTTTTGGAATGAAAAAGGAATTAATATTCAAGCGGCTTTAGATTATGTTAAAAGTAACGGAAATGTTCTAAAAGGATTTACCGGAGGAGTGGAAATTAAATCGTCTGAACTTTTAACTGCAAATATTGATGTTTTGGTACCAGCTGCTTTACAAAATGTAATTACAGAAGAAATTGCGCATAACATTAAAGCGAAATTAATTGTTGAAGGTGCAAACGGACCTACAACTGCTGAAGCAGATCATATTTTAAATGAAAAAGGAATTATTGTAGTACCTGATATTTTAGCAAATGGCGGTGGTGTTACCGTTTCGTATTTCGAATGGGTACAAAATAACTACGGTTATTACTGGACAGAATATGAAGTAAATTCGAAACACGATGCTTATATGAAAGCTGCATTTGAAAATGTTTGGAATTACGGACAACAACATAAAAACACTATGCGAATTGGTGCTTACATTTCTGCTTTGAAAAAAGTGGAATTGGGTATCCTTGCAAGAGGAAATTTTTAATCCTTTAAATTATTTTTTGAAAACGCCCCACCAATACTGGTGGGGCGTTTTTTATTATCCTTAATTTTAATAATTGATGATTTAAAAGCACCGAACAAAAAATGAATGATGAACATTCCTAATGAGCTAATCTATTTGTTGAGAGCAGATAAAAAACAAAAAAGAGCCGACACACAATGTGTATCAGCTCTTCCTTAATATAAATATAGTTTATTTTTTATAAAGTAAATAATGCTTCACAACAGTTGTAGCACCTTCTTTGGCAATTTTGATCTCAACTTTTTCATCGATCGGCTTGAAGCCTTTCACATCAATTTTCACCTGATATGTTTTACCAGCCAACAACGTTAAGAAGTATTCACCGCTTCCTTCACTGGATGAAGTGCTCCCTACCTTCACGCCTGCTTCATCGTATACGGAAAGCTCTGCCTCCATTCCATTTCCAGCAGTAGCATCAAAAATATCACCTTTTAGGATTGCCATTACAGGTCCAGTATTTTCTGGTTTCTTTTTCATGTCTTTATCCAAAACAGGATAATTGCTTAGATCTACTTTATAAACATCACGACCACCTAATCCTCCTTTTCTATTACTCGTAAAATAACCTGTTTTTGCATCAATAGATAAACTGAAACAATAATCGTTGTAAATTGTATTGATTGGATAACCTAAGTTCACAGGAGTTGACCATTTTCCATTTTCCAATACAGTTTTAAACATATCGTAACCGCCCATTGAATTATGTCCTTTAGAAGTAAAGAACAATGTTTTTCCATCGGGAGCCAAAAATATTCCGCCTTCATCCTCAACTGTATTTACTGCATCGCCAAGGTTAATAGGCTTTTCCCATTCTGTCTTTGTTTTACGTTTTACCATCCAGATATCCGCATTACCAAATCCACCCTGACGTTCACTCACAAAATAAAGTGTTTTACCATCCGGAGAAATACATGCACCTAACTCAGCATAAGTAGTATTTATAGGTTTACCCATTGATTTTGGAGCGCCCCATTTTCCAGAAGAACTAAGACGGGAAACATAAATATCACCACCTCGGGATTCTGCTTCAATATCATTTTTGAAAAGAAAAATTTGTTTCCCATCAGGCGATATGCTTGTTGCCGCATCCTGACCTTCTGTATTTAAAGAACCTGGAATCAACTCCGCATCACTCCACATTTTTTTAAGCGTATCCCAGCGAGAAATATAAATATCTTCGAAATACATTCCATCATCTTCATTTACGGCACTTGACTTACCGGGCCTTTGCGAAGTAAAGATCAATGTTTTTCCATCGGCACTTACCATAGGAGCTTTATCTTCAAATTCTGAATTAATCACATCACCCATATTTTCCACCTTCACATCAACCGGGGCTGCAATCAATTCTTTAGCAGTATTTACTTGCAAAATATACATGTCCACATCACTCTCCTCCACTTTTTTAGGACTTCCCACATTTGTTTTAAATGCGTTATATTCTAACAATGCTTCATCCTTCATGTCTTCCATTTGGTATAGCTTACCCAATAAAAGGGAGTTGTAAACATTGGCTTTAGGGTCGATCGCTTTTGCTTTCTCAGCATTTAGACGGGCATCTTTATATTGTTTTAACTCAAAATAACATTCGGCAATATGAAAAATAACATTTGCATCATTTGGTTTACCAGATAAAACATCTGTATATATATTCAAAGCTCCTTTATAATCCATTGCAAAGAATTTCTGTTCAGCAAGAACCATTTTAGCAACATCTCCACCTTTATCAAAAACGTTCTGCTTATTCTCTGATTTTTCTTGAGCTGAAATCGCTCCAGAAAGAAAAATGGAAAACATCAACAAATACATTATTTTTTTCATGAGAAAAATATTATTGGTTAAATAGTAACTATTCAATTATAAATCCCGCAATAAACGGGATTGTTCAAAACCTTCATCATCTAAAATGAAATCGCAGTCTCTTGAACAAATATAAAAAATTATTGCTCAGAATTGCCCATATATGACAAAAATAGTTCCAAAGCTTGTTTTTTAGCTGTATCATAGTCATAGTCAATATTTTGATTGAGATACACCTCTATATTTGTGGGATATTTTTTACTTTCATATAGCTCTTTTATCAATTCAGGTCGGTTATCAAGTCCTTTTTTCAAAGCAGTATTAAATTCGATGAGGAATGATTCTGATAATTGTTTGTTTGAAACCCAGCATGCAAAAACGAAAGGCAATTTTGTAAATTTCTGCCATTCTTCTGCCAGATCATAACAGTACTTATATTTATTTTCTATCCCGAAAGTTCTATCACCTATTATCACCGCAGCTGTTGTTCCGGCAATTTCATTTTCATAATCAGCTTTTGCAGAGATCCATTGCGGTATTATCTTCCAAAATTTATCTGCCAATACTTTTACCAAAGTAACGGAAGTCCGTGATTGGTAATCCAATAAAACCTTTGAGATCTCATTTAAAGGAACATCACTATATAACATTACTGAAGCCACTTTCCCGACAGCTCCAATGCAATAATCGCTGATTACATACTTCTCTTTCAGAAGCGGCAATACCGCCACGGGCACCAACCCTATATCAACTTTCCCTTCCAATAATTTTTGTGCACAAACAGAAGGTATGTCAAGCTGAAGATCGATCTTCTCCAACAAACCAGAATTATGTAAACCATTAATAAATGGTTTAGAATTTAAATAGGATACAACTGATATCTTAATTTTCTGCATACTTATTTTCCTTTTTCAATTTCCAATACTGCTATACAGGCAGCAACTGGCGCAACCACAGCAACTATCATTCCGCCAATAAACGGAATAGCAAACAGTAACGAAAAAATAAATCCATTTCCTATTGCTAAACCTTTGTTCTTCCTAACATAACGAACACTTTGTGAGATACCTAATCTTCTTCTTTCACTGAAATAATCGATCATTGAAAACCCATAAAAATAATAAGACAAAACAAAAAGAAAAAGAGTACTTAACCATCCTATTACCGGAATCCAAACAATAAAAAATCCAAGGAAAATAAATCCGAACTCAATAAACATATTACGCAAAGCGATGATGACACCACGTAAAATGTCTTTCATAAACTGCAAAATATTAAATGGATAAATTTTGCCTGTTACAATTTCTTCAGTACGCTCTGATATCAATGCCATTACCGGAGACATAATGATCAACAAAATATATTTACTGAAGGTAGAAAAAATAAAAAAGAAAACTATTTTTAAGCCTATATTCAATAAAAAATGTAACGCATCCCCTAAAAAGCTAAGCGTTCCAGCCCCGGAATTAAAATTGACATAAAACAAGACGCCGTTTTCTATGGCATCAGATAATTTCTTAGCGATCTCAAATCCTCCAAAAACCAACAAGGCAGAGATAAGGAGAGAATAAATAAAATATTTCCACAAACCCTTATCAAAAATAAACGAAATTGCTGTCACATAGCTTTTAATGGCAAGACCAAACTGCTCAAAAAATGATAATTGCATCTGCATGTTGCAAAATTAACATTATTCTATGGAAGAACGCTGACAATGTTTTTATAAAAAACAATTTCAATGTGGCATTACAAGAACAAATCTGAAGGTCAATAAAAACAATTTTTTCTTTTAAATTAGGGAATTATAGCGATGATTTATCTTGCAAAATGAGATAAAAAATCAAACAAGGAGAAGGACAACATGAAATTAATAATGCTATTTTTGCATCGTGAAAAAATCTCTTCTTTTATTCATCCTTCTCATTTGCATTTTTTCAGGCAAAGCACAAACCTATACACAAACAATAAGAGGAAAAGTTATTGATGCTGATTCAAAATCTATTTTGTTTGGCGCCAATGTAATTCTATTAAATGGTGATAGTATTATTGGTTCTATCACCGACATGGATGGGAAATTCAGGTTGGATAAAATTCCTGTTGGACGAAGAACTATAAAAGTTACCTGTCTGGGTTACGAAGAAATTGTATTGAATAATATCATTCTTACGTCAGGAAAAGAAGTTGTCCTGACAATAGAACTACGCGAAAAAGTTTATACTTCGGGTGTTGTTGAAATAATTTCTGAGACAGACAAAACGAAAGCCAACAATGACATGGCAACGGTTTCCTCCCGAAATTTCCTTGCTGAAGAAACAAGCAGATATGCCGGAAGCAGAGGCGATCCAAGTAAGATGGTTGCGAACTACGCAGGTGTTTCTTCCGGCAATGACGCCCGTAATGATATCATTGTCCGTGGAAATTCTCCTCTTGGCGTTTTATGGCGAATGGAAGGAATTGACATCCCAAACCCGAATCATTTTTCGGCACAAGGCGCCACCGGTGGACCAATAAGTATGCTCAACAACAATATCTTAGGAAACTCCGATTTTTTAACCGGTGCTTTTCCTGCTGAATATGGAAATAAAACAGCTGCCGTTTTTGATATCAAATTACGTAATGGAAACAATGAAAAAAATGAATATACAGGTAACTTGGGAATTAACGGAGTGGAAATAGGTGCCGAAGGGCCTATCTCCAAAAAGAACGGAAGCTCCTATTTAATCAATTACCGTTATTCAACATTGGAAGTGTTCAACAAATTAGGCATTCGATTTGGAGTTTCTGCCAGTCCTCAATATCAGGATATTTCCTACAAAGTAAATGTGCCTACCACTAAAGTCGGTATTATCACGCTATGGGGAATCGGAGGAAAAAGTAAATTATCACTGTTGGATAGTGACCGTAAAGCTACGGACTGGTCGTATATCACCGGTGGACAAGACCTTGTTTTTGGAACAAGCATGGGTGCTACAGGAATTTCTCATTTGTATTTTTTTAATTCAAAGACTTCAGGGAAATTATCGCTTTCCATTTCGGGTACCGACCTGAATGCATACATAGACACACTTTCTCCAGTCGATCATTCTTCATTTTTAACACGGAAAAACATATCAACGGAAACAAATTATATTGCTAATTATACAATTTCTGCAAAGATCAATGCAAAACATTTATTAAAATTTGGAGCCACCTACCAGTCTATTCATTTTAATGCTGAATCGTTTGACTATTCATCAAAGTATGAAAAATACATCTACAATTTAAATGTAAAAAAATCCATAGTGGATCTTGTACAAGGATTTTTTCACTGGCAATACCGACCGACAGATAAAATAACAATAAACAGCGGAGTGCATTATCAAAAATTTTTATTGAACAACACCTGGGCACTTGAACCCCGTTTAGGGATTCGTTTTCAGCTGACGCAAAAACAAAATTTAAGTTTCGGATATGGTATGCACAGCCAGATGCAGCCAACTGTTTATTATTTTTACGAGACCTATACTCCTAGCACAGACAGCTATTACAAAAGCAACCGCAATTTAGATCTATCAAAAAGTCAGCATTTTATTTTGGCCTACGATTATAATTTTGCAAAAGATTATCGCATAAAACTAGAAGGATATTATCAATACGTTTATAATATTCCTGTGCAAAAAAATTATCAATCTTCCTTTTCTATGATCAATGTTGGAAATGCTTTGGAGGGAATACCGCTTGTCGACACACTTGAAAACAAAGGAAATGGTGAGAATATCGGAATTGAATTCACCCTGGAAAAGTTTTTCAGCAACCATTTTTATTATCTGGTAACAGCGTCGCTTTATCAATCGAAATACAAAGGCAGCAATGGTATCGAACATCCTACAAGTTACGACGGAGGGTACGTGTTTAATGCTTTAGCAGGATATGAACTTACCTTAGGTAAAAATAAGAATAAGGCTTTGTCCTTGGATCTAAAATTCACTCAAGCTGGTGGAAACAGGTATACACCTATTGATTTGGAAAAATCAAAACTTTATGGTGATGCCGTTTTAAAAAATGATGAAGCATTCTCGAAACAATTGAAGGATTATTCAAGGTTTGATGTTAAGTTGTCTTATAAAGGCAATCGTAAAAAAATATCACAAAGTATTTTCCTGGTGGTGGAAAATGTTTTTGACAATCAAAATATATTGAGAGAATCCTATAACAAGGAAACTCAAAGCATTCAGCAAGAATTTCAGCTGGGTTTATTTCCATATTTCGGTTATAAGATCGAGTTTTAAAAGATCTTAACCTTAGCCAGTTTCTGTACCGCTCCGTTTTAAGCAAACTATTTACTAAAATCATATTTAGAACTACTCCCCCTTTGAAAAGGGGGCAAGGGGGATTTCTTTCTGGAGAAAGATGTCGATCCGAATAATGAATATTTCATTAGGATTCCTATATTTTTAATCGATCCACCTAAACATTTTCTTTTATATTTTCTTTTTACTTTTTGACAGCAAAAAGTAATAAAAAACTATTTTTGTTTTAAAAGGAAATTTCTTCTTCTCTGCCGTTGCAGCATCAGTGAGACATTCGAAGTGCTGCCCGATTCCGTTCAAATGTTAAAATTTGAGGCAAAAACATGTCCGTTTTACCATTTACCCCTAAAAAACAACCGATTATCTCTAAGAATTAGCAACCTGGAAAATTGCCACGGTTGCCATGCAATAAATTATTACATTTACAAACCTTAAAAAAATGACATTTTATTTCAAAACGCTATAAAATATGAGTTCCCTAAAAATTTCTCTCAAAAAAATATTTTTTGCATTCTTGCTCATCCTCAGTACCGCATCTTTCGCACAAGTTGGAACCATCAGAGGATTCGTTTACTTGAAAGATTCAGGGGAACCTGTTCTCTTTACAAACGTAATTTTAAAAGGAACAACACATGGTAATGCAACCGATGTAAATGGCTACTTTTCTATTACTCAAATACCTCCCGGAACATATACATTAATGATCACGTCTTCCTTAGGTTACGACAGTTTATTAGAAACTATTAACGTTAAAGCAGGAGATATTATCACCAAAAAACTTTATTTAACGACCTTAAATATTAAATTAAATGTTGTCGAAATCTCTGCTGAACAAGAGGCGAAACAATCCGAAACACGTGTATCCGTTAATAAAATAGACCCTATTTCCATAAAAAAACTTCCTTCTGTCGGAGGAGAACCCGATCTGGCTCAATATTTACAAGTATTACCGGGAGTCATATTTACCGGTGACCAAGGAGGACAGCTATATATCCGCGGCGGTTCACCGATTCAAAATAAAGTATTGTTGGATGGAATGATCGTTTATAATCCATTTCACTCGATCGGACTTTTCTCCGTTTTTGATGCCGATATCATTCGTAATGCCGATGTATACAGCGGAGGGTTTGGCGCAGAATATGGTGGAAGAATTTCATCTATTATGGATATTACAACAAGAGACGGAAACAAAAAAAGAGTCGCAGGTAAAGTTGCTGCTAGCCCGTTTGGCGCTAAAGTATTGGCAGAAGGGCCATTGATAAAATATAAAGAAGGAGGAAAAGCTACAGCATCCTTTATTATTTCTGCAAAAACATCCTATTTACCTACTACTTCAAAATTATTATACAGCTATATCGATACAGCAGGATTACCTTTCAGCTTCAACGATTATTATGCAAAAGTTTCGTTCAATGCCAACAATGGCAGCAAGTTGAATTTATTTGGATTTAATTTTAATGACAAAGTTAAATACAAAGCCATACAGGATATGAACTGGGACTCCTATGGTGGTGGAGGAAATTTCTTGTTGGTGCCTCAAAATTCTCCAATACTTGTGACAGGGAATTTCGCGTATTCAGAATATAAGATCAAACTGGAACCGGAAGGAGAAGCTCCAAAAACAAGTGCTATCAAAGGATTTAATATGGGCGTTGGCTTCACCTATTTCACAGGAAAGAACGAGGTTAATTATGGATTGGAGGTATTAGGATTCAGAACAGATTTCGACTTTTACAATTCTTTGAATCGCCATATATCACAAGCAGAAAGCACTACTGAAATCGGAGGATATGTAAAATACAAATACGTTTCTAAACACAAAAAACTTTTATTAGAGCCGAGTTTCAGAGCAATGTATTATGCTTCTCTAGCCAATTTTTCGCCGGAACCACGCATCAGTTTAAAATGGAATATTGTGCCTCGTGTTCGCTTTAAATTTGCAGCGGGTATGTATTCACAAAACTTAATTTCTGCCAACTCCGACAGAGATGTCGTGAATTTATTTTACGGCTTTTTATCAGGACCGGATAACTTACCGGAACATTATACAGATGAAAATGGGAATGTAAAAGAAGTAAAACAAAAACTACAAAAGGCAAATCACTATGTTGCAGGATTTGAATTTGACCTTGGGAAACATCTTGATCTGAATGTAGAGGCATACCGCAAAGACTTCAAGCAATTGACGAATATGAATACTAACAAAATATTTGATGACAATACTTCTACTGCAAGTGTGCCAGATGTTTTGAAGAAAGATTTCATTATTGAAACAGGAAGAGCTCAGGGTATTGATTTTGTATTAAAATATGATTATAAACGTGTTTATCTATGGTTCGTATATTCATTGGGATACGTTACTCGCTGGGATGGAATAGAAACATACCGTCCACACTTCGACAGAAGACATAATGCGAACATTGTTGCCTCATATATTTTCGGAAAAAACAGAAATTGGGAATTCGGCCTACGCTGGAACATTGGTTCAGGGTTTCCTTATAAACCAACCGGTGGTTTTTATGAAGACCAAAACTTCACCAGTGGAATCAATACCAATTACGTAAGTAGCCAGGGTGACCTGAATTACTTCTTTTCAAAGGGTGAAGTGCATGAATTACCATGGTATCACCGTATGGATGTTAACCTAAAACGAACCTTTCTTTTATTTGAAAATACAAAATTGGAAGCTGCAGTTGGAGCTACCAATGTGTATAACAGACAAAATGTATTCTATTTCGATCGCGTTCGTTATAAACGTGTTGACCAATTGCCATTCTTGCCTTCGGCTAGTATTGTTATGACGTTTTAGTTATTTCCTATATTTATACTTAATAATTTTATAAGCTCCGTAAAGAAAATCTCTTTCGGAGTTTATTTTTTTTAAACAATTTATCAAAACAATTAAAGAACAGCAGAAATTATTCGTAATTTTGTACGACCTGCAAATTTCCTCTGGTCAGGGATTACCTGAAATTTATAGAACATGGCATTTTCAACTAAATACATATTTGTTACAGGAGGAGTAACTTCATCATTAGGAAAAGGAATTCTTGCTGCCTCATTAGCAAAATTATTACAAGCCAGAGGATATACTGTCACTATCCAAAAATTAGACCCCTACATTAACGTTGACCCCGGAACATTAAACCCATATGAACATGGTGAATGTTTTGTTACAGACGATGGTGCAGAAACCGACTTAGATCTTGGACATTACGAACGCTTTTTAAATGTTGCTACTTCACAAGCGAATAACGTTACAACAGGCCGTATCTACCAATCAGTAATTGAAAAAGAAAGACGCGGAGATTATTTAGGAAAAACTGTTCAGGTAATTCCTCATATTACCGATGAGATAAAAAACAGAATTAAACTGCTAGGAAAAACGGGTAAATATCAATTTGTGATCACCGAAATTGGTGGAACAGTTGGTGACATAGAGTCTTTACCTTACGTTGAATCTGTTCGTCAGTTAAAATGGGAATTAGGAAAAGATGCGATGGTTATCCATCTGACATTGATCCCTTATTTATCTACTACCGGAGAATTAAAAACAAAACCTACGCAGCATTCCGTAAAATTATTACTTGAATATGGGGTTCAACCCGATGTTTTAGTTTGTCGTACAGAACATGCTTTAAACAGAGAGATCAGAAATAAAATTGCTTTGTTCTGTAACGTTGCTCCAACAGCCGTTATAGAAGCACGTGATGCAAGTACAATCTATGAAGTTCCTTTATTGATGGAAGAAGAACAGCTGGACATTGTTGTTCTGAATCACCTAAATTTACCTGTCACTGAAAATATGGACCTGGTAAAATGGAAAGAATTTTTATACAAATTAAAACATCCGAAGCATGAAATAAAAATCGGATTGGTTGGAAAATATGTTGAACTAAAAGACTCATACAAATCTATTTCTGAATCTTTCATTCATGCAGGCGCTACAAACGATTGTCAAGTTACTATCGAATGGATTCATTCAGAAAGTATCACCGATGAAAATGTGGAAGAAAAATTTGCTGGCTTGGGTGGCATTTTAGTAGCACCTGGATTTGGACAACGTGGCATCGAAGGAAAAATAACAGCTATAAAATATGCACGAGAGAATAGTGTTCCCTTTTTCGGAATATGTTTGGGAATGCAATGTGCGGTAATCGAATTTGCCCGCAACGTTTTAGGTTTTAAAGATGCTAATTCAACAGAGATGAATCCAGGAACTACAAATCCTGTTATCAATCTGCTGGAATCACAAAAGAAGATCACTAAAAAAGGTGGTACAATGCGATTGGGCTCCTACCCTTGTAATGTTTCTGAAAATACAAAAGCCTGGGAGATTTATAAACACAAAGAGATTAGCGAACGGCATCGTCACCGCTATGAATTCAATAACGAATATTTACTGGATTTTGAAAAAGCAGGAATGATCGCTTCCGGAATTAATCCTGAAGGCGGATTGGTAGAGATCGTTGAGATCAAAGACCACCCTTGGTTTGTAGGAGTACAGTTTCATCCCGAATATAAAAGTACAGTTGCAAACCCTCATCCATTATTTGTGCATTTTGTAAAAGCTGCAATCGAAATAAAAAAACTGGTTCATTAGTTCCCGAACAATCCCAAATGAAAAAAATCCTACTCGTTATTTTCACTGTCTTTGCATTTGCAATTACAATCAACGCGCAAACTGTTAATTGCGGAAACTTCTGTATCCTTAGTATCAATAATATTGATACTATCGGAAATAACACCTTGGATGTTACTGTCTATAATGGCGACACTAATTTTGTAAATTACCCTATCATTCTTGTAACAAATTCTCTTGGTGATACTGTAGCAAATATCAATAGCTTATTTTATTTTTTCGGACAGGCTGCCGGTGATACATTAACACATACCATCCCTACTTCATTAGACAGTATCCCTGTTGGTTTCACCGGAACAGTTTATATTACCGATGCTACCTATAATATCACCTGTTCCTACAGCTATCCGATGACTTGTACGGTTGGGATCAATGAAGCACTGGCATCGAAAAATTCTTTTTCTATTTCCCCGAATCCGGCTACAACAACGATTAATATAAATATTAAAGAACTTCAGAACACTACAGCTGTCATCAATATTTATGATGCAACAGGGAATAAAGAATGGCTGCAGACTACTTACCCGCTCATCAGCAAGGAGTATGATTTCTGG
The DNA here is from genome assembly GCA_026391935.1 of Bacteroidota bacterium. Lineage (GTDB taxonomy): Bacteria > Bacteroidota > Bacteroidia > 2-12-FULL-35-15 > 2-12-FULL-35-15 > 2-12-FULL-35-15. Next base: position 13,270 of record JAPLDC010000438.1, read on the forward strand.
ATAACGAAACGCAGCACGACTTACGGATTATCGCGTCATCATCATGATGCGACACAAGAGTATCTCGCACAGTTTTACGAGCATCTGAAAAAAGTTCGCTTGCCATTGACTGCAACTACTGATGAAGAAAAAATTTCCATAGCCGGTCATCGTTTGGCAGAAGCAGAAGCAGGTTATGATTTTACTCCACGGTTTGACGGACGCTGTTCCGATTTTATTCCTGTTGATTTGAACAGCAATCTTTATCTCTATGAAGTTACGATGTCAGACTTTGCCACAA
>JAPLDC010000509.1 GCA_026391935.1 Bacteroidota bacterium
TATATTTATACAACATAAAAGATTATGTCCTTGCCTTAAACGATTTCAATAAATTACTTGAACTGAATCCCGACAATACGGAAGTGTATTATCTGAGGGGAAAAACAAATTTTAATGGCGGAGCCTTTAAAAATGCTGAAAAAGATCTTAGCAGGTATATTGATATGGAACCAAATAATGTAGATGCTTTGATCACTAGAGGTGCCTGCAGAATCAATATTGCCAACTACTCAGGTGCTGTCAGAGATTTTGACGATGCCTTAAAGATTGACTCTAAAAATGTGATTGCTCTTATGAACAGAGGAACTGCAAAAGGAGCTATGAAAAATTATACCGGCGCGCTTGAGGATCTGGATATGGCCATTAAATTAAAATTTGATTATTCAACTGCATATGTTAACAGGGCTTTGGTAAAATATGCGAATCACGATAAAAAAGGAGCATGTAAAGATCTGGAAAAAGCTGATGCTTTAAATAATGAAAAGGCTACCGATCTTCTACAGCAATATTGTAATGATGGACAGAAATAAGGCTATTTAATACCCTTCTATTTTTTTAGGCTCTTCTCCTACCCTATAAACGGTTGTAGAAATTGTAGAATTCCCAGAATACTCCAATTTGATAAATCCCGTTTTTGAATCATCTTGAAAGACTGATTCAAATTTCTTTCTTTTTAATAATTTAGACCGTTTGCTTCCTGAGCCACTCACTATATATCTATTTCCATCTTCCCTAAAGCATTGCAGATTATGATCGTGCCCTGATACATAGATAATATTATCATACTTTTTAAAAATAACAAGTATTTTTTTGCGCATCCGTTTATAAGTCGGTTGCTGCATATCTTCTGAATACAAACGATTAGCACCTAACAATCCTATCAATTTAAATGGTGTATAATTTAATAAAAAGCGCTGAGGTTGCTTCGACCTGGAATGCTGACCGTTTGAATACATGGGATGATGTGCTGTAATAATTACCTGCTCATTATTTACTTTTGAAAAAGTCAATATACTATCTAAGCGTTTATAAAAAATTTCCTTGGTTTTCTTTTTAGAACCGTTATAATTTTTTTTATACAAATGCAAAAACCATTGTGTATCAATGATCACTAATCGTAAATTATCCTGTAACATTACCGTTTCAGGACCTGGTAAACCATTCACAGGCAGAAATGTAGCATTTTCTTTATTTGAAACAAGCGTTTTTGTCCTCAAATAATCCCCTACATACAATTCCTGATCTTTTAGCATACGCAGTCCCTTTCTACCTTGAGCATTCCAATCATGGTTTCCGGGAATAAAAAAAGCTTGTCCTCTATACTCTTTTAGCACCTGCAATTGGGATTCAAGATGTAAAGTAGAAACTTTATTATTTTTATAAAGACCACTTGGATAAACATTATCACCTAAAAAAATGACAGCACTATTTGGTTGCGCAATAAGTTCTTGCTTCAACATTAATAATGCTCCACCTGGAATAGTATCTTCTCCTGCATCACCAACGAGAAAAACCGAATAAGGAATCCTATCCTGAGCAACGGAAGAAAAAGTAGAAAAAAAGAAAACAATTTTTAAAAGTTGCTTCATAATTTTTGAAATTAAAATACAAATGAAGTCCTGTAAATAGCAAGGTAAATATAGTAGGGAAAAGGGCCGGATATAAGCACCAACTAATATAAAAATTCCCTTTCAATAATTCAATGAATGAACGCTGTATTCCACAGCCAGGACAATCGAAACCGGAAACTGCCTTATACGGACATGTCAATAAATGATCTTCGAGCCAGAGAATAATTGATTGCATTCGAAATAAAATAAAAAAAGGATGCAAGCATCCTTTTAGAAGTTTTTTTGATACTGACTATCTAATCATATTAAATGGATTTGAACCTAATGCAGCAGAACCAACAATCACGAAGAAAATGATCCAGAATATCACATATAGCGCAGAAAGTGACAAGCCTATTATCGCACAAACTCGGCCTGCCTTCAAATTTTTATACGAAGCAACAGTATATAAAGTAGGGTTTAGATTGTATAAATTATTGTCTTTTACAGCTAATATAACAGCTATTATCCCCAAAATCAATCCGATTATTCCGTAACAAAAACAGCCTACTATAGAAATTATTCCAAGCACAAGCACAGCAGTTGCATTTGGCAACTGTTTTTGTCCTATTTGCTGTCCGAATTGTTGATTGAACTGTTGATTAACTTTTTCCAGATTAGGAGTCTCTTGATTTTCCATAAATAATTTTATTAAATATATACCGAAAATAGTAATTAATTAGCTCTGAGCAAAATTAATTTTCTGCAATCAACAAAGAATGAATTTGTAAAACCTGCGGGACCAAAAGCTGTTGCTCATCATTATAGATTACAAAATCGGAACGTTTTATTTTTTCTTCATCAGTCAACTGATTCTTCATCCGCGAAAGTACTTCCTCAACAGTAATGGCATCACGACTAATGGTGCGTTTTATTTTCAATTCCAAAGGAGCAACAATAACAATTTTCTTATCAACTTGTTTATATGCGCCACTTTCAAATAATATTGCAGCCTCTTTGAGAACATAGGGCGTATTTTGTTTTTTTACCCAATTTTCAAAATGAAGTGCAACAGCAGGATGCAGAATAGTATTTAATTTCTCTAATTCATCTTTATTATTAAAAACAATGGTAGCCAATTTTTTTCGCTCAATTAAACCTGCATCATCCAAAATAGATTTTCCAAAAGTTGATATAATTTTCTTATTAATTATGTCATCTCCGCTAAGTATTTTTTTTGATTCAACGTCTGCATAAAAAATGGGGACACCTAATATCTCAAAAACCTTACAAACAGTAGACTTACCGCTTCCTATGCCACCTGTTATTCCGATTTTTACCATGTTATTTACGGATAATAAATTCAACTTTTTCGTTGCTAAATTTAATAACACGAACTTTGGCCGGAGACTTCACTAATTGTACCTTTAATTTATTGCTTCCTGGATCTATTTTTGAATAATCGACTACCAACTTAAAATCGGATGAACTTATTTTCCCATAATCATCAAAGGCTACTTGGTACTTGACAGTAATCTTATCTGGAAAGGTCTTTAAATTTAATCCCAGTGGTAAATTTTCAACTTCTATCGGAAGTTCCATCAAAGCCTCAGTATACTTGGTAACATTAACTCGCGCCTGTATCGTGTTTTGTGAATATTCAATTTGCTTATTAGCAATAGGTCTATTGAGTTCTAATTTTAAATCTATAGTCCCCGAAATTTTTTTTAGTTTTATTGGGACTGTTTCAACAAAAGAAATTTTCTCTAACGCTTCGGATGTCCCAAACACATATATAAATCTGGGATTAATCAGAATGCTATCAGTCAACTGATACTGCTCATCAAAATCCATCGATATATTCGTCTTTACAGGAACTAGCTTAGAAATTTTCTTATTATAACTAATAAATATTGTATCTGGATTTACACTTACAACTTTTATCGCATTGGTCAGCTGCCCGGTAATAACATCTAATTGATCATTACAATCGACATAATAATTATTTCTTACTGAGATTGGACTTGCATTTTTAATATCAATTAATAAAGTATTACGGTTTTGTCTCAATTTATAATCAAGCAAATTAAATCCGGTTGCTTTGATTTCTACAGAAATATTTTCAGGAAGATGATTAGTAATCAATTTATCATTGGGAAGATTGATATATTTAACAGGAAAGCTAACAGAAATAGAATATTCCTTGGAAAGCGACATTAATAACCAAATAAAAATGGAGATCAATAAACAAAACATAAAAGTGATCACCCGTCTATTTAATTGAGCGTTTCCTTTAAGGTTTGAATTATTTGTTTTAAAAAAAAAAGATTTCAATATAATTTTTTATTATTTATATGTCGTAAAACAAAATTACAAAAATCATTGTATTATACAGATGAAAAGACATATATGTTCAATTGATAATTACAAATTAATCAATTCAGTTTAGAAAAGCAGAAAAAATTGCAAATATGCCATGAAATTAGCTCATCCTTTCTGAAGGAATGACATCGCTTTCAAAACAAAAAAAGCGCTGAATAATTATCTTACTCAACGCCTAATTTAAATTTATTAAAAATTACTTTTGTTCAGCCCCTATCATTGTTGAAGAATCCATTGAAATTGCACTTTTTTCAATTTTCAATTTCACACCACCTTCAACTGTAATGATAAATGTTGTTTCTTGAACATCAGAGATCTTACCGTGAATACCACCTATTGTAACTATTTTATCGCCAATTTTAATATTTTCACGAAACTTCTTTTGCTCTTTTGTTTTTTTCAATTGAGGACGAATCATAAAAAAATAAAATACTACGATGATTAAAATTAAAGGAATAAATTGACCTAATTGTTGCATGATTATTAGTTTTAAATTGTTTGTTTTAAATTTATTTAGTTATTTATTTTTGTTTATTTTTTCTAACTCCTTTGTTCTCGAGTCTGCTCAAACTGACAATTTTAGTGATAGCCTTTTGCGTTCTAATAGGGCTTGAATTTACAAATTGAAAAAATTCAATATCTATTCTTCCTCAGGAACATTGATCGTTGCACTTATCGTTAAAACCTTTGTACTTGGAGTACAATTGGTAACCAAAGTAACTGTTTTTTGAACTAATCCTGATTTACCGGCACTATCAAATTTCACATCAATCTTTTCAACTTGTCCTGGTTTTATTGCAACTTTTGGAAAAGAAGGAATCGTACAGCCACAGCTCCCTTGAGCAGAAGAAATGACAAGATCAGAACCTCCATCATTTCTAAAAGAAAAAGCATACGTTACCACCTCTCCTTGAGTAATCTTTCCGAAATCATGTTTTTCTTCAGCAAATGTCATTACTGGAGCAGAACCAGCAACAGCAGGCTTTCCTGATGCTGTAGCAGGTATGTTAATCACAGAAGGAGAAATTGTTGGTTCACCTGCTTGCGGTCCCTGTTTGCAAGAAACAAAAATTAAAGAAACTGCAAAAGCGAATATTAACTTTATTTTCATGATTAAAAATATTACGTCTTAATTATTTACTCATCGAAAAAATACTCATCACAGAGAGGAAATGCAAAATAGCATTATTCCATTAAACCACGGCCCATCTTATTTAACTTGTTTTCTGATTTAAGGTCAGCAACAATTTTATCCAAGATACCGTTTATAAAAATTTTACTTTTAGGTGTACTGTATATTTTTGAAATTTCGATAAATTCATTTAATGAAACTTTAACTGGAATACTTGAAAAATGAAGTATCTCTGTGATAGCCATTTTCATAAGCAATACATCCATCAGAGCGATTCTTTCCACTTCCCAATTCTTGGTTTTATCTCCGATCAATTTCTCGATCTCTTCATTTCGTAAAGCCGTTTCTCGAAATAGCTCTTTCACAAATTGTCCATCTTCCTCTTTATCCTTGTATAATGACATTAATGCAAAATCAGGATTCGAATTTTCTTTGAATGATTCGATTAACTTCACGATCATCGGATTCACGATATAAATATCATCCCCCCAATGTAAATTTCTCTCTTCGTACAAATGATTCAGCAATTCAAAATCAGCAATAAATTCCTTGAATACTTCTAAAATAAAATCACGGTGGGAAGCATATGAATCATCCGAAACATTTAAATATTTTTCATAATCAGGAGAAACCTTGATTGTATTGAAAACTTTTTTTACCAATTCAAACTCATTGTTCCAAGAAATTTTCCGATTATTAATTTCACGTTTCAAATGAATATTTTCTTCAAGCTGAGCGAGAAATTTATTTTCAATGAACTTAAGATTCGGTTTCAAGTCATCCTGAGTAGGAAGACGCTTTGTTTTCGCCTCTTCCATTAAAACAGAGGCTATATGTTTTAATTCGATAAAAAAAGCCAATTGATAAATAAACAGATCGTAAATTTTTTCTATCCCAGTAAACAGCTCTCGTTCGCTCTTTGCTAGATCTTTGGTATCTGATTGTAAAAACCCATACAAAGCCTGCATCACCTTAATTCTTAAATACCTTCTGTTTAACATATCAAATAACTTTCTACAAATTAAGCCCTTCAACTTCGCTCAGGGTAACAATATAATAATGAATTTTTAAATTAATAGCTTTAATTTTGATTTTGCCAGCAAATTAAGCAAAATTAAAAACTAACCTTGACCTTACCAATATCAGCTATTCTTTTTTCAGCCAAACGGTTTGCAGCCATATACGTTGGGATATTTTGTTCTTTTGAAATTTTAAATATATTCAAAGTTGTATCATAAATTTTCTCAGCATGTGCCATTGCACGTTCACGATTATATCCTTCTAATTCGTAATATACATTTATGATTCCACCGGCATTCACGACAAAATCAGGCGCATACAAAATATTTTTTTCAATAACCATTTTCCCGTGAACATTTTCATCGGCCAATTGATTGTTTGCTGCACCACAAATAATTGCACATTTTAAACGATTCAACGTATCCGTATTTATTGTAGCTCCAAGGGCACAAGGTGCATAGATATCCATTTCAAGATCATAGATCTTATTGGCATCTGTTATTATCTCAGCACCCGTTTCTTTTGAAACAGTTTTCAAGCGTTCCGCATTGATATCAAAGATAGAAACCTTTGCTCCTTCTTTAACTAAATACTTCACAAGGTTTTCACCAACATTTCCAATCCCTTGAACAACAACCTTTTTCCCGGAAAGACTATCATTCCCCCATTTTTCTTTTGCCGATGCTTTCATCGAAAGATAAACTCCGTAGGCAGTAACAGGAGACGGATCTCCGCTTCCACCCATATTTATCGGCAATCCACTTACAAAATCAGTTTCCATTTTAATATACTCCATATCTCTTGTTCCCACTCCAACATCCTCGGCAGTTATATATTTTCCGGATAAACTATTAATAAATTTCCCGAATCTTCTCATATAGGCTTCATTCTTTTGAGTTTTAGAATCGCCAATGATCACAGCTTTTCCACCACCTAAATTTAATCCTGCAACAGAAGATTTGTATGTCATACCACGGGAAAGACGCAATACATCTGTTAATGCCTCCATTTCATTATTGTAAGGCCACATACGTGTTCCTCCTAAACTAGGACCCAGAATAGTATTATGAATAGCAATAATTGCCTTTAATCCAGTTTCATTATCATTACAAAACACAACTTGCTCATGATTATTTAAAACCATTTGGGCAATTACCGGATTCTCAGCCAAAGGAGATTTTTTGATATCTTGAACTTCTATCATACTTTTATTGTTTATGAATTTTGTCGAAATTATCGTTATTTTTTTGAGTACTTTTGAATCGCTAAAAATACCGTATTCATTTTATTTGAACGCAAAATTATATTTATTTTCCGAGTGGACAAAAATAAACAGACAGAAGCGTATTTTTAACTGCTAAAACTTATTATTAAGATTTTTTTATCAGCAATTTGGGATCCTTAAAACATATCAATAAATACCTGTATAAATACAAGTTCCGTTTGCTCTTGGGTGTATTATTTGTAGGCATTTCCAACTACTTTGGGGTAAATTCTGTTCCATATATACGACTAACAATCGATTATATTAAAACAGCATCCAATCAAAATTACCTTCCCTCTGATAGTTATCACCAATTATTCATATACGGAATATACATGCTTGGTTATGCGGCTTTGAGCGGATTTTTTCTTTTTATGACCCGCCAAACAATCATCGTGATGTCGAGAATGATCGAATATGATCTGAAAAATGAGCTCTATGATCATTACCAAAAGCTGGACATTTCCTTTTACAAACGAAACAATACAGGGGATCTGATGAATCGCATCAGTGAAGACGTGAGCAGGGTAAGAATGTATCTGGGACCTGCTATCATGTACATTCTTAATACTTCATTTCTATTTTACTTCACAATCACAAAAATGGTAACCGTGGATACAAAACTTACGCTGTTTGTTTTGGCCCCCTTACCTCTATTGGCAATTTCAATATATTTTGTCAGTGATACTATCAATAAAAAAAGCACAAAAGTTCAGGAAAAACTATCCGAAATCACGACACTTTCCCAAGAATCATTTTCAGGAATACGTGTTCTAAAGGCCTATGGTAGGGAGACGCATTTCATTAATGAATTTGAAGGTCTGAGCAACAACTATAAAAACATCACTATGGGTTTGGTAAAAATAGAATCACTTTTTCAGCCATTTATTGTTTTGTTGATAGGATTTAGTACGCTCTTCACGCTCTATATTGGTGGAATGCTAGCCATCAAGCATCAGATCACTTATGGAAATATTGCTGAATTTATGGTGTATGTTAATAAATTAACCTGGCCAATCGCATCCTTGGGATGGGTAACTTCCCTTATCCAGAGAGCTGCAGCCTCCCAGACGCGCATAAATGATTTTTTGCATACAGAACCTGAAATTAAAAGCACCCATTTTTCCACAGAAATTATTGAAGGAAACGTTTCTTTCAATAATGTTTCCTTTGCGTATCCTGATACAGGAATAAAAGCATTAAAAAATGTTTCATTTGAAATACCCAAAGGCCATTCTTTGGCAATAATCGGAAGAACGGGATCCGGTAAATCCACCATTGCAAATCTTATTTGTAGGTTATATGAACCTGATTCGGGTGAAATATTGAGAAAGAGGAATAACACTGTCGGGAGGACAAAAGCAGCGTATTGCTATCGCCAGAGCTATCATAAAAAAACCTCAAATAATGATCTTTGATGATTGTTTATCCGCTGTTGATACTCAAACAGAAGAAAAGATCCTCAGTAATTTAAAAAAGCTAATGATCAATAAAACCAGCCTAATTATCAGCCATCGTATTTCTACTGTTAAAAATGCCGGTAATATAATTGTATTGGAAAAAGGGGAAATTGTGGAATACGGAAATCATCAACAACTCCTTGAAAAACAGGGCACTTACTTCGAATTGTATAAGTTACAATTATTGGAGGAAGAAAAAATCTCATAATTCGTTCAAATTAAACCCTGAATCTACCGATTCATAGCAATTAACAAGCTATCAAAAGTTATTAACAAGCCTTGTTTTAGCAAATTTTTTTATAAATATTTGCCTGAATGTAATTACTAAAAACGTTAAATAACACATTTTCAACAATGGAAGAAGGATTTGAAAAAAACGGAATGGACAGAGAAGAAATTTTCTCGAAATCTGTTAGAGCAGGTAAAAGAACATATTTTTTTGATGTAAAAAGCACCAAAGGAAATGACTACTATTTAACTATTACAGAAAGCAAAAAGCGCTTTGGGGATGATGGTAAATTCTTTTATGAAAAACACAAATTGTTTTTATATAAAGAAGATTTTGAAAAATTTACAGAAGGGTTGAATGAGGCTGTAGGTCACATAAAATCTATCTCTCCAGAAATCGAACCTCGTCCTGAATCTACCTATGATTCTAATAATACTCCTAAAGCAGATAATAATTTTTCGGATGTTAGTTTCGAAGATTTAGATAAATAATGTTTTTACTTTTATTTAATGTCCCTATTTTGTTTTCGAACGAATAGGGATTTTTTTTGCTAGGTAGCGTTTTAGAAAACCTGATTAATCTATTACATTAAAAATCACATTTATATGAAACTTACCGACTGGATTGGATTTATAGGAGTAAGCATATTACTTCTAGCTTTTTTTCTCAATCTTTCAAACAAGATGCATAAGGATTCTGTTTCCTATATTTTAATGAATATTATCGGAGCTGGAATTGCATGTCTAGCTTCTATCCTTATAAATTACATACCTTTTGTAGTATTAGAAGGCTGCTGGACAATTGTATCTATAATGGCGCTGATAAATGTTTTGAGAGTAAAAAAAACGAATTGATCATTTTCCTTTACTCGCACGAAACATTTTACGAATGGAAGATAAACCGCTTTTTGAATTTTCTGTAAAAACACCCTGACTCGTATTTTTAATTTCTTCAATAGAATAAAATGCAGTCGGATTATATTTCCGAATCAACATCGCAACTTCTTTTACGTTTTTACGCTGAATGATTGTAAATATCATTTTTACAGGTCCTACAGCCCCTTGCGCATCTACTACAGTTATTCCATGATTACCTCTTTTCAAGGCCAGCAGTAACTCTTCACATTCCTGATTAGTAATGATACGAATGACTTGTAAACCTAAAGCCAATCTTTCCTCGATCCACAATCCAACAAACGTTCCTGTCGCAAATCCTCCCGCCCAAGCCAAATAACAGGCCCAGTTATTTAAATTCTTCATCACCTGTGCGACCACAATTATCCATATCAATACTTCAAAAAAACCTAATAAAGGAACTATTTTTCTGAATCCTTTAGAAATAAATACATGTCTAATGGTACCAAGACTTACATCGCAAATGCGCGAAAAGAAAATGATCAAAGGAAGAACAACCCAAGCATGGTAATCAAAACTATTTCCAAATATACTTTGAA
>JAPLDC010000457.1 GCA_026391935.1 Bacteroidota bacterium
GCGTTCCTGAAGAATACCCTCTGGTAAAAATTTCTCTTTCAACTTTTTTATTTGATTGATATTCGTTTCTTGTTTTTGTTTCTCTGATCTTAATAATTTATTTTCGATGTTTTTTAAACTACTCAAAGCCTTTTGAAATTCTGCTTCCACGCTTGCTTTTAATGTCGGATCGACTAGATTTACTTTTGTCGAAAGTTCTTTGAACATTTCTGTCAGTTTCATCTCCTGTTCATTAAGTGAAACATCTGAACTTGCATTATTACTCACAAATTCTTTTATCAGCCCATTAATATCTTTGAAGATATCCGTTCTCGATAAGCCAAATTTCTGAATTTGTTGTTCCGCTTTTTCATCACTGATCAATGCAAAATTACGTGGAATCAGAACAGGAAAATTGATCTTGTGATGATCGAACATTGCTTTGTACTCTAACCAATATGCAATTTCACCCGGGCCTCCAACATACGCTAAATTCGGTAATATTTTTTGCTGATAAAGTGGGCGAAGGACTACATTAGGACTGTATTCCTCAGGATTATAATTTAAAGTTTCGTGATTAGCTTTTTGTATCCTTATTCTATCGTTTTCTGAAATTCGGAATATATTTATTTCACGTGGATTCACCTGCGCTTTATATCCGTAATTTTCAAGATCTGAAATAGTTTGATTTACAATTTTGAAATTCGTGTTATTTGAAATATCATCTTTAATGATATCTAAAAATTCAGATTTTAAACGAGCGTCATCTGCATCAATAATTACTAAACCGTATTCTCCGAACAAATGATGAACAAGAAAACGAGTTGCTTCTGCCAGATCAGTGTGTTCCAAATAAGCTTCAACAAATATTTTCTTCAATTCTTTTGCGTTTTCTGAATCCCCGAGAATCTGATTAATTTCCTCGATCACCAAATTCATTGAAGCTGTTTTTAAATGTCCTACAGCGCCACCATGATCCGCTTGCCAATTGATCTTTGTTCCAAATAAATGAATTGAACTAACCTCTTCAAAATCATGATCTTCACTTGCCATCCAATAAACCGGAACAAAATTACTTTCAGGATATTTCCTCTTTAAGGCTTCTGCCAGATTAATTGTTGTGATGATTTTATAAATAAAATATAAAGGACCGGTAAATAAACACAACTGATGCCCCGTACAAACAGTAAATGCATTATCATTCAATAATTGATTTATATTGCCGATAGTGAAATTATTGAAGGGAAGTTTTGAATTTTGAGATATCAATACATCCACCAATAATTTTCTGTTTATTTTTTCCTTGCCCTTATCCTCCATCGCTTGCTTGAATGAAGCAATTTCAGGTTCATATTTATAAAACGGACGGAGTTTTTCTTTTCTATTAATATAGTCGAGAAACAGTTTTGAGAACTGCTTTGTATCAGCAAAGGAAATTGTATGTTTTTTAAGCATCATAACGAATGTACAAAGGTAACTAAATCGAAATTATAAATGATAAATTATGAATCAGAATATAAAAGAGATAATAGATTAAATTTGCAATAAAATATTTCAATATGAAAAACGAACATAAAAATCCATGGAAGACATTGAGTTCTGAAAAAGTGTACGATTCACCATGGATTTGACTTACAAAGCATGATGTCTTAAATCCAAATGGAAATCCAGGAACATACTCTGTTGTCCATTTTAAAAATATGGCACTAGGGATACTGGCTCTTGATAAAGACCTTAACACATGGCTAGTTGGACAATATCGTTATCCAATCGATCAATACTCATGGGAAATACCTGAAGGTGGTGGAAAATGGGATGTTGAGCCCTTAGATTCTGCGAAGCGTGAGTTATTGGAAGAAACAGGTATTTCAGCAAAAAAATGGACAAAGATCCAGGAAATGCATTTAAGTAATTCGGCAAGTGACGAATTTTGCATTTTATACATTGCGCAAGATCTTAGTTTTGGAGAAGCTGAGCCCGAG
>JAPLDC010000176.1 GCA_026391935.1 Bacteroidota bacterium
AAGCGGAATAAAAGATGACAGAAATACTTCAAAACAATTTTTGAATATTGAATTTTGGTCTTCTCCGTTAAACTACAAAGGATATAAAATGAGCAAATACAAATTAGTTTTGTATGGTATAGCATCTGCGGAGGGCTTGAAATTATTTAAACTGGATGATGATATATATATGAAAAGTGCTTCATTTGTTTATCATTTGGACGCATTTGGTGACTTTAAACCATATGAGCGTATTACAGATGAATCCATCATTAATAAGTTAAAATAATTTTGCGCATGCAAATTACTTTTTCAAAATATCAAGGTACCGGAAACGATTTTATCATTATTGATAATCGCGAACTTAAATTTGACCGTAGTAATAATCCCTTGGTTTCAAGGCTTTGTGACAGAAGATTCGGGATTGGCGGTGACGGCTTGATGTTATTGCAAACAAAGATCGGTTACGATTTTGAAATGGTTTATTACAACTCAGATGGCAACGAAAGTAGTATGTGTGGAAATGGAGGACGCTGCATTGTTGAATTCGCAAGAGTTTTAGGATTGGTAAAAACAAAAGCAAATTTTCTGGCATCTGATGGAGAACACGAAGCTTTCGTGAAACCCGGATTTATTAGTCTTAAGATGAACAATGTCAGCAAAATAGAATCCAATGCAGCCTTTTCTTATTTAAATACCGGCTCTCCGCATTATGTTGCCTTTGTTAATAATGTCAGAAATTATAATGTTGTTGAAGAAGGAAGGAAGATCAGGAACAGTGAACGTTTTAAGGAAAAGGGCAGCAATGTTAATTTTGTTGAAAAAGAATTGAATGATCTGTTTGTTCGCACCTACGAACGTGGCGTGGAAAACGAAACATATTCCTGTGGCACAGGAGTCACAGCTGCAGCATTAGTTGCTTCCTTGAAAAATGTTTCTACTGCACAAGATTATTGTAATATAAAAACTTTGGGGGGGGACCTAAAAGTGAAATTCACCAAACATCCTGATAATTCATTTACAGATATTTGGCTGGAAGGACCTGCAACATTCGTGTTTAAAGGGGAAATTTTTATTTAATGATCCGGGGAGCATTAAAATACAAACTCAAAATTGATGCAGCCTTCAATGAACAAGTACCATTAAAAGGTGTCTTCATTGCGGTTATTCATGCTACACGTATTCCTCCTCATATAGGAATTATTGCTGATGAGAAATACCACTCTTTAACTATCAAAGGTCAGGATATAAATACTCCTTTAAAAGCAATAATAAAAAATTCAACACTTCGGAAAATTCCAACTTTATTAATAAAATTAAGATCGCATCCTGTTTTCAGTGACGTTTATTTGTCAGAGCACTTCATAACCAATGTTCAGCAATTTAACAGAGTAGATATCGGGATTGCTACTTGTTTGAGTCCCTTAAAATTATTTTTTGAAGAAGTTTATGATATCCCGATGAAGGACATAAATTATTTATTTGAATTACTGCCTTTACTTGAATCAAAAGGAATGATCGAAGCTGTTTTTTCATTGAATGTTGATGAAAACGATTATTTTCTTCCGATTTATACCAATAAAGAAATTAATGCAGGAATAAAGCAAGTGCGGAATGAATATTATAGTTAATTCAATCAATATTTTTTGAAAATGAAACTACAAGGACAACACATTTTGCTTCGCGCAATAGAACCATCTGATATTGATGTATTGTATCAATGGGAGAATGACACAGAAACATGGAACGTAAGTAATACGCAGACTCCTTATTCACGTTTTGTTTTGGAACAATATATTGCCAGTGCGCATCAGGACATTTATTCGGTCAAACAATTACGCTTGATCATTTGTGATAAAGAGAATAAAGCTATCGGTAGCATTGATCTTTTTGATTTTGAACCAAATCATCTTCGTGCAGGTGTTGGAATTTTGATTGCCGACAAATCGGACAGAAAAAAAGGATATGCCTCTGAAGCACTTTCCTTATTTATGGAATATTGCTTTCTTTCCCTGAACCTACACCAGTTATATTGTAATATAACTATTGATAATGAACCTAGTATATTACTTTTTCAAAAACACGGTTTTCAAATTACCGGAATGAAAAAGCAATGGATCAGAGCTGGTGAAAAATTTAAAGATGAATTGTTGCTTCAAAGAATTCGCTAAATTTTTCCAATTCGGATAAGCTCCATTCAATGAAAAATTCCCTAAAAAAAATATTTGTTTTTACTATACTTTCAATAATTATTTTGTTGATGAGTTACTGTGGAAATCCCACCAAGGATGAAAGGACTGAGACAAATTCAGGATCCGGTGATCAATACCTAAACCATAACGATACTGCGCATTATGTTGGAATGAGTAAATGTAAACTTTGCCACCAGGCAATATATAATTCATTCATCGAAACAGGAATGGGGAAGAGTTTC
>JAPLDC010000012.1 GCA_026391935.1 Bacteroidota bacterium
CAAATATGTTTTTCCGGTAACGATGATGGCTAGGTTCAAAACAACTAGAATAATCAAAAACCATTTCCCGATTTTTTTAAGCACTTTCATAAATATTTTATTTTATTTTTCAAAATTACATCATTCCAGGGAATTTATACCAAATAGGTAAGTGAAAAATATCATAAGAGGAAAACAGCAGTCTTTATAATAATTATCAAAGAAGGAAAAAGATCAACGGCCGATTAGTAATAAAAACGAGTAACATAATTAGCACGAAAGAAATAGATTGGTTTTCAAAGTAGATCTATTATATAGCTACACCAATGATGCAAACGTCATCAATTTGTTCAAATCCGTTGCGCCACTCTTCGAAGAATGAATTGATCGCCTCTTTTTGTTTCGGCATCGGCTTTTTATGATTGTCCAACAAAAGTTTTCGGAAATAATTATACTTTAATTTTTTTCCATTAGGGCCACCAAACTGATCAACAAAACCGTCAGAGAAAATGTATATTTTATCTTCCGGCAAAAGATCTATTTCATTATTTGTAAATTCATATTCCTCCACTCCGACAAAATTTCCAATAGGATGTTTATCCCCTTTAAATTTTAACACCTCATTGTTCCGCAATATGAACAAGGGGCTAAAAGCGCCTGCAAATTCCAACTTATTATTTTCAAGATCTATAGAGCAAATTGCAACATCCATCCCGTCTCTTATTTTAGAGTCTTCAACATGCTGACGCAACGTGTTGGTAATACTTTTGTTGAGGTGTGTTAGTATGTCAGCGGGGCGGGTATAATTGTATTCATTAACAATTTGATTGAGTCCGTTGAACCCTATAATACTCATGAAGGCGCCGGGAACACCATGACCCGTGCAGTCAACTACGGCAAATAAAATTTTATTTTCTTTCCGTTCAATCCAATAAAAATCCCCACTTACTATGTCTTTAGGCTTATATAAAACGAAGGCATTCTTTAAGTGTTCGGTGACACTGTTTTCACTTGGCAAAAATGCTTCCTGGATTCTCTTTGCGTACTTGATACTATCGGTGATGTGTTTATTGCTTTCTTCTATTATCTCTTTTTGTTTCACAACTTCTGATGTTCGCTCTTTTACTTTGTCTTCTAAGTTTTCAACCAGGTTCGCATTTTCTAAAGCAATAGCTGTATAGGTTCCCAGTGTTTTTAGGATATCCATATGCAAAGGGGAATATGCATTTTTTTCAAAACTTTGTACAGTAATTACTCCAACAACCCTCTCACCTATTGTCATCGGACAAAACAGTAAAGAACTTGGCATGTCTCCAGTTGGAACAACTATTTTTTTCGTGTATTTATGATATTCTTTCAAATTATCATTGATGAAAATTTCTTTTCTATTTGTGACACACCAAACAGAATAATTATCAATATTATTCATAGAGACGGAGAGCGTTCCTTGACGTTCTCCCTTTTCCATTTCGTAACGGTATTCAATTTCGTTTCTGTTTGAATGGTAAATGCGGACTCCAAAACAATCTGCATTCATTAGTCGGCTCACATTTTCATGTAGGCTTTTGAAAATTGAATCGAAGTTTACGCTGGAAATAATTTGTTGGCCTATAACACTTAATAAACGGGTATTTTCATGCGATTTCTCGATTTCTTCTTTCTGTGAAAGCACTTCTTTCGTTC
>JAPLDC010000224.1 GCA_026391935.1 Bacteroidota bacterium
TTTGATTAAATAAAACCTGTATGAACATCGACAAAACACACAAAAGGACCAAGCCTATCAATTTAAACCAGAACAGATCTTTTATATACAGGAGTATCTCGATATGATAAAAATTATTGTACAGCTGAATAAATATTCCCGTGATCATAATGATCAACAGCAAAGTCATTTGCATCATGACCATTCCCAACAATTTTGACAAAAAAGAAGTGCTTGAGGCAATCGGAGAAGCACCAACCAACTCATCCACTTTGGAATCTTTTTCTCTCCAAACCACTATGCCGGAATAAAACACAATTAGAATCGGCGCAAAAAGCATAAACAGAACTCCGCTTACTTGTAACACCTGATACGTGACCAATAATGTTGGAGTGCCATAAATTGCAGCAGAGACTTGCGACACCAAGGTCAACATTAAAATACTAAGGAGTGCTATGATGAAAAAGAAAATGGTTTTAACGACCTTGAAATATTCAAACTTTGCCAAAAACCAAATTTGATACAAACTGAATTTAAATGTAAAATTCTGATTTGCCTTCGGAAGATCAGACAGGGAAAGTAAAGGAGAGGAAGCAATTGACTTGATCTCCTTTTTCTTTTTTCTGAACCATGAAAACGAAACCGGATTATTAAATTGTGAGAATTTGAAACGATAAAATGTCAAGGCACTTATTCCCAATGCGATCCAGACCCACAATAAACGATTGTATAATAAAATACCATTGAAAGGAAGTCCGAATGAATTCTGTTCTTCCACCGACCAATATTTTGTCATGTTAGAAAAAGCCTGGTCTCCGAAAGGATCCAACATTGCAGCAATATTCTGATTGTCTATATCACCGAGTAATATCGGAGAAACGCCTTTCAAAACCAACAATACAATTGCACCCACATAACCGGAAATCATATTCCTGGAAAAGGTAACCACTGAAAAGAAAATTGCCCCAAGCAATAATGTATTCGGAATAACAAACATCACAAGAGGTTGAACATAATTCATTAAATGAAATCCGCCCAGTCGTTCAGCTTCTATCCCAGGAAAAAAACAAGTGAGCATATGTCCAAATATAGAACCTGATACCACGAATAAAGCAATAAGGAAGGAAGCGGAAAAGCGCCCGAACATATACCCGAATTTTGTAATTGGATTAGTAAACAAAAGCGGGTGCATATTGTATTGAAAATCCTTATACACTGCAGGTGCAATTATGGTAATTAAAATAATAATTCCAATTAGGTCGGTATTGATTCCATTTAAAGCTTCTGCAATTGCCTTTGCCGAATTGATCGTTGCGTTTGAATCACCGGAGGTTCCTATCAAGCCACCCAATGCAGCTGTAACGAACATTGAAAGTAAAAAAAAGACAAAAAAGAAAATATAAGTTGCCGGCTTTTTTAGCCAGAGTTTTATTTCGAAAAGAAAAATTTGTTTGAACATTATTTTAAAGTTTAAAGTTTAAAATTGGAAAGTTTAAAGTTTAAAATACCGAACTCGGCTTTGAACTTAAAAACTTTGAACTTTGAACTAATTTGTTATCGTTGCAAAATATACATCTTCGAGATCCGCTACTAAAGGCACAAATGAAGAATCGGGTTGTGCAGGACTATAAACATGTATTTGAATTTTTCCTTCCAACACCTTTGTTGAAATAACACGATGCTCTTTTTTATGTGCGGATAAATCTTCCTTGTCAATCAGCTTCATCCAGATCTTACCTTTCATGTCTTCGATTGCTTGAGCAGGTTTTCCATAAAGCAAAACTGTGCCTTGATTCATGATCGCCATGTTGGAACATAGATTGCGGACATCTTCCACAATATGAGTAGATAGTATCACGATAATATTTTCTCCGATCTCACTCAATAAATTATGAAAACGATTGCGCTCCATAGGATCCAACCCAGCTGTTGGCTCATCTACAATAATTAATTTAGGATTTCCAAGCAATGCCTGCGCTATTCCGAAACGCTGACGCATACCTCCGGAATAATCTCCAATATTTCTTTTTCGCGCATCAAATAAATTTGTTTGATTCAACAGCGCTTCACAAATTTCTTTTCGCTCTTTAGGATTATCAATTCCTTTCAAAATCGCAAAATGATTGATCATGTCCCAAGCAGAAACTTTCGGATAAAAACCAAAATCCTGCGGCAAGTAACCCAACACTTTTCTCACCTCCTCTTTATGCTTTAAAACATCAATATCATCAAAGGTGATTGTACCGCTATCTGCTTCCTGCAAGGTAGCTATGGTGCGCATCAAAGAAGACTTCCCGGCTCCATTCGGACCAAGTAATCCGAACATTCCACTACCAATTTCCAAATTGATATTACTTAATGCTTTCAGACCATTGGAATAAGTTTTCGAAAGATTGACAATTGATAAATTCATATTTAAATGTTTAATGTGGGTTCTTGACTGATTGAAAAATTTGCGTCTCTTTGACGAACTATTATTTTATTTGTTACAGGTTAGGCTGAATATAAATTGTTTTTCCTTTACTATCTTTTTTTGCCTGTAGAATTTGCCCCCTTGTTCTTTTTAAATCAAAAGAAAAATCTTTCCACAGAGCTTGATAAGAAATTTTAAGTTTAAACTATATAACAATTCCATAGGCTTCCTTAAAAGCATCCATAGCATACTCGTAGCTTGCATATGCAAATCCTTTATGTCCCCAGTCGGTTCCCCAACTGTTACGGATAATAAAATGTTTTTCTGTATACCCTACAATTGACATTGCATGTCCGCCATCAATCGATTTCTTATCGTATTTCGTTAATAGTCCGTCTTTTTTCGGATAATTCCATGAGTCGTCACAATCCAGACAAGTCAGTATTGGGCCATGGAAAGCAAGCCATTCTTTAAACAATTGCAGTTTCTCTGATTTCTTTTGAGCAAGATTAAAATAGGCTTTCACTTTATATTTTCCGGCAACTTTTAAAAAGTTTGCTTCTTTTATTTTCACCAGTTTTCCATCAAACGGAAGTTGAGTAGCCGTAAGCGCTCCAAATTTTTTGGTCACCTTTAATGCCGACTTCAGGCTCGTACCAGAATCATCGATAAAAGTGGTAGGATAATCAGTATATTCATCCATCTCTTTGGAAGCCATCCAGATAAACCTTACAGACATATGTTCTCCCGGTTTAATCTTTTTTGCCTTTGTGAAATGATATCTTAATAATGAATCGGCAGTTGCCCAGCCAACACAAGCTCCCGTTGAACCTTGATTACCTATTTTCCACCATTTTGCACGAAGGTCAACCTCTTTAGGCAGGATCTTCTTTTTAGGGCTGAGGCCCATTTCTTTTGCTTTGTCCATCTGCCAATCGTCTTGCTTATCGCGGGATGGAACACAATTGAAAATTCGTTTTGTTCTTGCCATAGATCTTATTTGAATGCAACCATTATTGCTTAATTAGCATCTATAAATGTAGTATATTGATTAAATATATTGCTTTCGCGAAGTAAAAATATTTAAATATCTTTGTAATTATAAAAATAGCTAATAAACGTGAAATACTCGGTATTCACGAATCCTAAAAAAGACAAGTAATCATGATTAAAAAAATTCTATTTACAGTATCTGCACTTGCATTATTTTTTATCTCAAATGCACAGGAAAAAAAGGTTGAAACATGGCCGAATGGCAACAAAAAAAGTGAAGGCATCATTATAGGAAATGGCACTGTTGATCCGAATGCATCCAAAGAAGTACAACAACGTCAAGCCGTTAACATTGTAAAAGATGGAAAATGGTCAACATGGTTCGAAAATGGAACAATACGCACCGAAGAATATTATAAAAATGGAAGTATGATCGGTGCCTGGAAAGTATGGTATGATAACGGACAATTAGAGTCGGACATTAACTTCACAACTGGGCAAGCTACTTATTTCCATAAGAATGGTAAAAAACAAAGCGAAGGAGGAATTGTAAATGGTATGATCAATACCGGAAAATGGATCGGGTATTTTGAAAATGGAGTAAAAAATTATGAAGGAACATACACAAAAGAAGGACAAAAAGATGGTGTTTGGACCTGGTATGACGAAAAGGGTGCGGTAACTGTTGTTCAGACTTATTTAAATGGAGAGTTAGTAAAATAAAGATATTTTTATTTATTTAGAATTCCCGACTTATCATCGGGAATTTTTTTTGCACATATAAACAATAAGAATAACAATACTAATCCATCACAGCTCATAGCGAAGAACGATGAAATCTATCATTGTTATAACAAGGGATTGCTCCATTCCTCAAACGTTCTAAAATAAAAAAGCCCCATGCAATTAGCATAGGGCCCTTTTCACAAACACTCCATTTTCAAATTAAATAATTTCCAAATTACTTTTCATTATTTCATCTCATTCATGATGGATACCGTTTCATTCAAGTAAATATCCTTCTTAATCGCTTTATACCAATCTTTATTTCTGTTTACCTTAACCGTATCGCTTTCAGGAAATGCGTCAGCTTTCAATCCGAACACTTCCACTCCTTCGATCTCCTTATCTAATGCTTCCATTTTTTTAGCATCTTCTTTATAGGTCTTTTGTTCCGCCACATATTTATCGAAATTCAAAGAAACGATGGTATTGTCCTTTTGTTTTTTCAAACGTTTTGCCGCATCGTTTAAAATTGCAAAACCTGAACTATTTTTTACACGTTCTTCACTATGTGCTCTTAATTCCTCAATAGAATAAGCCGGTTTCAAAGCAGTGTATTTTGCCGGAGCGATTTCATCCCAAGCCATTGGATAATCCTGCTCTTTTTCTCCCTGATCCAATAAATAATAAGGATCCGGCAAAACAATATCCGGAATAACTCCTTTTAATTGCGTTGCTCCTCCGTTAATTCTATAAAATTTTTGAGTAGTGATCTTTACAGAACCTAAAGGTTTGATATTGGCATATGCCGGTGGCAAATAATCATCCAGATCGAAGAATCGCTGAACAGTCCCTTTTCCAAAAGATGCAGGAGATGTCCCCACGATCAATCCTCTGTCATAATCCTGCATTGCTGCTGCCATAATTTCGGAGGCAGAGGCGGAATTAGAATTTACCATTACTGTTAATGGTCCGCTATAAACTACTCCCGGATCTCTGTCTTCCAACACTTGTGCTGCTGCGTCTTTTTGTTTTACCTGACAGATCGGTCCTTTATCAATGAACAACCCGGCCATATCCACAACATCAGGTAAGGAACCACCACCATTGTATCGAAGATCTAAAATAATTCCATCTACATTTTCAGCTTTCAATTTCTCCAGTTCTTTCTTCATGTCTTTAGAACAACTTCTTCCGCTTTTGCCTGAAAAATCAGCATAAAAAGTTGGCAACTTAATATATCCGATCTTCTTCTTTCCTTGAATGATAACAGATTGTGCGTATGTATCTTCGATCACAACAATGTCCCTGATGATAGGAATAATGATCACACTTGCATCCGGTTTTTTAACAGTCAAACGAACTTCAGTTCCTTTTTTTCCGCGTATCAACTGAACTGCATCATCCATCCTCATATCAACAACATCAACCGGTTCGGCGCTTCCTTGTGCCACTTTTAAGATAATATCTCCCGGTTTCAATTGTCCTTGTTTATAAGATGCACTACCGGGAACTATACTGCTTACTTTAATGTAACCATCCTTTTCCTGAAGTTGTGCACCAATTCCTTCTAATTGCCCGCTCATGCTGATATCAAATTGAGCTTTATCTTTCGGAGCAAAAAATTCGGTATGCGGATCATAGATCCCCGTGATGGCATTGAAATAAATTGCAATTCGGTCGTTACGGTCAATCTCTTTCAAACGCTTGAAATAATCATCGTTGTTCTTTAAGATCCGCTTACGGGCATCTATTTCCAGCTCTTCTTTTGATCTTATTTTAACTGTATCGCTTTTCTCCTTGGCCTTTGTCTGGATGTCCATCATTTCAATAACACGGGAAAGCGTTTGATATTTCAACGATTTTCTCCATTCCTCTTTTAACGCATTCTTATCTTTTGCATAATTAAGCTTTTCAGCATCCAACTGAATTGTTTCATCCGTAGAAAAATCAAAAGGTTTAGCTAAAATCTCCGTGTAATACGTTTTCGCTTCATCAATCCGGGAATTAATGATCTCAACAGATCTATTGAAAAAATTAAATGTGCCTTTATTGATATCGTCATCGACCAATTTCTCGAATTTTTTAAGTTCATCAATATCCGACTGGATCAGGAACTTCTTATTATAATCCAAACGTTGGATATACAATTTAAACACTTTCTCAGAAAAATCGTTGTCCACAACTTTAGGTGAATAATGCACACTGTTAAGGCTTTGCATTAAAATTTGGTCGATCGCCTCCTCCTTATCTGACTGAACAATATAAGTAGCTGAAATTAATGCTAAGGCAGCTAAAGGAATAACAATTAATAATTTTTTTGATTTCAACATATTATTATAGATAAGTATTTTTACGATTCTATGCCCCTCGAATCTCTCAGGGCGACAACGAAATTAGGATTTGTTTATGACTAATTGTTAATTTTTACTGCTAATTTGTACGTTAAAGATCTTAAACAGTTGTTTTTTCAGTTTCATTTCCTCCCTATAGATAAAAAAGATAGTCAAATTCCATAAACCAACAATCAAATTATGTTCCAACTATTGCTGAAGCAGATTTCTCGGTTACACATTGTTCCGGTCAAAATGCCAAACGAGGGAAACTCCGGTTGAGATAATAATTGACTCCAAAACTCAAAATCTTCTACTCTGCCATTTCCCTATTTTCAAATTTACGAATCTATAACGCCCCTTCTTCTCTTTAGTTACCCGAAATAATTATTATTTAACATTTTATAACAGAATGTTTTTTTGCTATACATTTACACAAGAAAATACCACATCCATAAACTAACTCTTCAAAACTTCCTAAAAAAATGTCAAAACGACTATTAGTGCTCATCGCAGGACTTGTTGTTGCTGCAATGATTGCCTTTACAGTGTTCGGTAAATTGCATTCTTCCTCAGACAAAACTGACACAAATCCTGCATTTAGTGCATACATCAATGCATTCACATCAGGAATTATTTCGAATGAATCTACTATTAGAATTTTATTGACGGATGAAATTGGTAAACCTATAGAAATTGGTAAACCTATAGAAAAAACATTATTTGATTTTTCGCCATCCATAAAAGGAACTGCCGTTTGGCTCGACAGCAGAACAATTGAGTTCCGCCCCGAAAAACCCTTACCACCGAACACACAGTATAAAGCAGAATTTTATCTTTCGGAATTGTTAGACGTTCCTTCAGAATTTGAAACCTTCAATTTCGATTTTCAAACGATGCAACAATCGTATGAAGTATTTGTAGATAAAATGACCACCACAGATAAAAAAACGTTACGCACACAACGCTTGGAAGGAACTTTATCTACTGCCGATGTTGCAGATCCGCTTGTGGTTGAAAAAATATTAACGGCTTCACAAAACGGAAAAGATCTTGCGATAACATGGATCCATGAAGGAAGCAGAACTATCAGTAGGTTTACAATAGAAGGAATTCACGCTATACTTCAGTTCTCAGATCCTATTCTGGAAGATCAAACCTTAGATGGATTGGTGACTTTATCCGGTGGCTCTGTTTTAAAATATATTATTGAAGACAATGAGATCCGTGTTTATCCGCAAACCCGTCAGACCGGTCCGCGCACCATCACAGCAGAATTAGGGGTAAAAAATATTTTAGGGATGCCATTGAAAGCCCGCTATTTGATGGAAATATTATTCGAAGAATTAAAACCTGCTGTCGAGTTGATCGGCAAAGGAGTGATATTACCAAATTCCAATGGTTTGATATTCCCTTTCAAAGCAGTCAGTTTAAAGGCAATAGATGTGAAGATCTTAAAGATCTATGAAAAAAATATCCCGCAATTTTTGCAGGTAAATAATCTAGAAGGAAGCAGTGAATTAAGAAGAGTCGGAAAAGTAGTGTTGAAAAAAACAATTCAACTAACTCAAAAAAGCGCAATGGATCTGGGAAAATGGAATACTTATTCTTTTGACCTTGCACAATTGATAAAAGCAGAACCCGGTGCTATCTACAAAGTGATCATCTCTTTCCGCGGTACTGATGGCTCAATGAATTTTGTTGTTACCAATTTAGTAACTACAAAACCTGTCGCCAATGCAACTGTTGAATTATATGATTATCAATTGCAGGTTTTGAAAACACTCAAAACAAATGCAGATGGTATGTGTGATGCGACATTTAAAAAGAAACCTTTTTTAATGCTTGTAAAAAGCGGAACACAACGTGGCTACCTTAAATTAGATGACGGCTCTTCTTTATCATTAAGTGCTTTCGATGTTTCTGGTGAAGAAGTTCAAAAATGATTGAAAGGATTTATTTATGGTGAACGTGGTGTATGGCGACCGGGTGATACTTTGTTTTTGACATTCATGCTGGAAGACAAATTAAATACTTTACCAAAAAACCATCCTGTACAATTTGAACTTTTGAATCCGCAAGGACAAGTGTTCAGAAAAATGATGAAGACCGTTGGATTAAATGGTTTCTATAATTTTACAACAACAACAGAAAAAAGTTCTCCGACAGGAAACTGGACTGCACGTGTGAAAGTAGGCGGAGCCTGGTTCACCAAGAACATAAAAATAGAAACGATCATGCCGAATCGTTTGAAAATAAAATTGGCATTTCCGGGTGATAAACTTTCTGTCGCACATAAAGAAGACAATGGAACACTGGAAGTGAAATGGCTGATGGGTGCCATTGCAAAAAATCTGAATGCAAAAATAGAAGTGACATTAACCGAATCACAAACCACTTTTAAAAATTATGAAGATTATAATTTTGATGATGCTGCAAGAAATTTCACTTCAGAAGCGCAAACAATTTTTGACGGTGCCACGGATGAAAATGGAAAAGCAATTGTAAAACCGAACTTAACAGTAAATGATGCTGCTCCGGGAATGTTGCGTGCGAACTTCAAATTGCGCGTATTCGAACCGGGTGGTGCATTTAGTGTGGATCAATTTTCATTACCCTATTCTCCATACGAATCATACGTTGGTATAAAAGTTCCTGAAGGAAATAAATTTACAGGAATGTTGGTGACTGATACCAATCACATTGTGAAAGTAGTGACATTGAATAGCGATGGCAAACCTGTTTCGAAAAGTAAACTGAAAGTACAAGTATATAAAGTCGGTTGGAGATGGTGGTGGGATAGCTATGATGGCGACTTGGCAAATTATGTTGGAAACGAATACAAACAACCAATTCAAGATCAGGTTATTTCTACAGTGAATGGTAAAGGACAATTCACTTTGCGCATCAACCGTCCTGACTGGGGACGTTTTTATGTATGTGTGACAGATGAAGAAAGCGGACATCGCACCGGACAAACTGTTTATATCGACTGGCCGGCATGGGTTGGAGAATCTCCGAAAGGAAATGAAGGTGCAACTTTACTTTCATTCAGCTCTGATAAAAAACAATACAATGTCGGAGAAGATGTGAAACTAACCATTCCATCAAGTGGAGAAGGCCGCGCATTGATTAGCGTAGAAAGTGGTTCAAAAGTGATTAAAGCATTCTGGGCGGAAACAAAAAAAGGTCAGACAACTTTTAACTTCAAGGTAACGCCCGAAATGACACCGAACGTGTATGTAAATGTAACGATGATACAGCCGCATGCGCAAACGAAGAACGATCTTCCTATTCGTTTATATGGTGTTGTTCCGATTTCTGTGGAAGATCCTGCAACACATTTAACTCCGGTAATTAAAACACCTGATGTCTGGAAACCTGAGAAGAAATGTGCTGTAACGGTTTCTGAAAAAGATGGAAAAGAAATGACCTATACCATCGCAATTGTCGATGAAGGATTATTAGACCTCACACGATTTAAAACTCCTGATCCGTGGAGCGCCTTTTATGCACGTGAAGCATTGGGCGTTAAAACATGGGACATGTTCGACATGGTAATGGGAGCTTACGGAGCTGAGCTATCACGTATCTTAGCGATAGGTGGTGACGGTGACATAAATAATAAAGGAGGAAATAAAGCCAATCGTTTTAAACCGATGGTGAGATTCATGGGTCCATACTTCCTTAAAAAGGGACAAACAGTGACGCATGAATTTATGATGCCTCAATATGTCGGCTCGGTAAGAACAATGGTAATAGCAGGTTACAATGGTGCTTACGGCTCATCCGACAAAACAACACCTGTGCGTGATCCCTTAATGATCCTTGGAACATTGCCACGAGTAGTTGGTCCAGGTGAAGAAGTAGATCTTCCTGTTTCTGTTTTTGCAATGGAAAAACAAGTGAAGAATGTGAAAGTGGAAATCCAAACCAACAACATGTTCACTGCTTTAGATGGAAAATCAAAATCAATTACGTTCAAAGAGATTGGTGATGACGTAGTGAACTTTAAACTAAAAGTAAACTCGGGACTTGGTATTGGTAAAGTAAAAATTATCGCAACAAGCGGTGCCGAAAAAGCGGTATACGACATTGAAATTGATGTTCGAAATCCGAATCCGAAAGTAGTGAATGTGTTGGAAACGATAGTTGAACCGGGTAGAACATGGACATCACCATACACACCCGCAGGTATGACAGGAACAAATAAAGGAACGCTTGAATTGTCGAGCATCCCTCCTATTAATTTAGGAGAACGCTTGAAATATTTAATTGAATATCCACATGGTTGCATCGAACAAACAACATCATCGGTATTCCCACAATTGTTCTTATCGGATATCATGGAATTAAATAGTGATTTCAAAATTGCAATTGATAAAAACATCAAAGCAGGAATTGAGCGCTTGAAATTATTCCAGACATCAAATGGTGGAATGAGTTATTGGGCAGGCCAATATGATGCTGATGATTGGGGAACAAGTTATGCTGGACACTTCTTACTTGAAGCGGAAGCGAAAGGATATACCTTACCTCCGGGCCTAATGGATAATTGGAAACGCTACCAACGCAACATGGCGAATGCATGGACAACACGATCTACCAATCATGGCTATTATTATAATTACGATCTGGAACAAGCGTATCGTTTGTACACACTTGCATTGGCAAAGGCACCTGAATTAGGTGCGATGAACCGATTGAAAGAATACAAAGATCTTTCAGTAGCTGCAAAATGGAGATTGGCAGCGGCTTATGCAAAAGCTGGGCAACCTGAAATTGCAAAAAAATTAATTGCAGGATTGCCATATGTTATTGCACCTTACCGTGAGATGTGTTATAGTTACGGTTCTAACGACCGTGACGAAGCGATGATCTTAGAAACATTGACACTGCTGAATGAAAAAGTAAAAGCAGGTTCAGTTGTAAAAAGTGTTTCTAAAGCATTGAGCTCTAGCCAATGGATGAGCACACAAACAACAGCGTATTGCTTAATAGCGGTTTCTAAATTTGCAACAGCAGGTGGTGCAAGCAAAGAAATGAAATACAATGTGAAGATCAATTCAAATGCACCAATTACATTGAACACACAATTGCCTGTAAAACAAATTGACATGTCGCTGAAAGGCGCTGCACCGGGAACAATTTCTGTAACAAATAACGGAACAGGAATTATGTTTGCACGAGTGATACTCGAAGGCATTCCTGAAACAGGCGACCAGACAGAAGCTGACAACGATCTGAAAGTAACAATCAATTATACCAACATGAAAGGCGGAACAATTGATGTTACGAAGCTGGAACAAGGAAGTGACTTTATTGCAGAAGTACAGATCACTAATCCGGGAACACGCGGTGAATATATGCAAATGGCACTGTCAGAAATTTTCCCTAGCGGTTGGGAAATTCATAACACCAGGATGGATGAAGCAGAAAGTGTTATCAAGAGCGATTATCCGACTTACCAAGATATACGTGATGACAGAGTGTATACGTATTTTAATATTTCTCCATATAAAACAAGCACCTTCCGAATAGTTTTGAATGCTGCGTATGTCGGAAGATTTTATTTACCGACTATCTATTGTGAAGCGATGTACGACAATACAATTAATTCACGTAAGCCTGGTAAATGGGTTGAAGTGGTGAAGCCGGGAGGGGAATAATATTTAACCGATAAATGAAAATAAAAACAGCTTCGTAATCTTGCGGAGCTGTTTTTTACAAAACTTCAAATAATGAAAAAATTAAAAGCATTTTGTTTAATAACAGTCCTCTTTCTTTTATCGGGCTGCTCTTGGCAAGAATATTTTATTTTAACGAATTCCTCTGAATCAAGCATTATGGTATCATACACCATTTCCAAAGTGGATGGTTTTGCTATTTTTGATGAGACGCCTTCCATTTACCAAATGAACAATTCAGGAGAAATAGACTGGGAAAAAAGAATAATAATTGAGGACAAGGACAGTTCATCTCTCGGTTTCCATTTTACGCTTCCTGCAAAAAGCATTCTCATTTTAGGAAATCTTACCAATGACCACTATACAAGTCATAATCAATATTATATCAATGGCCGCGTTTTCAATTTACAAATGATGGAAATTAAAAAAAAGGATGGAACAGTTACGATACCTGCCAGTCAGTTTGACCGCTTTTTCAAAAAGAAAAATGGCTATATCAATTATGAAGTGAAATAAAAATAGAATCTTTGATAAATAAAAATCCTGAATAAAT
>JAPLDC010000393.1 GCA_026391935.1 Bacteroidota bacterium
GGGTTCTTAACTCCGATAAATCGGAGGTCTCAACCGTATCTCCCTAGAAAGGAGGTGATTCGTGGGAGGAAATGAAATTTGAGCTGGATTTTGCTTTATTAAACGTGCTAGTTGCTCCCTAGAAATCCTCCGTTTTCACAAAAAACCAACTACAGTTTTCTATATCTCGTCCCTCTCCCTGAGCTAATTTTCTCAATTTTCTTCAGCTTGAGCAGTTTGACTAGAGCCTGATTGACTGTTGGTCTGGCAACTTTAGTTTTCTCGGCAATTTCTGAAGGAGTAGCTTCAATCGCTTCTAGCAAGTAATTCCAAACATCTAATTGCTTCAAGGACAAAAGTTTTTCCACCTGCTCGCTCTCAAGAAGTTCTACTGCCATTTCAGATTGCTTAAGTAACATCGTCAGGAAAAAATCCAACCAAGCGGTGATACTTTCATTTTCAGTGCCAAAAGTCTTCTGACTTCTACGAAGAGCGATATAATAATCATTTTTATTATCTTCAATGAATTTCTCGTGAGAAATATAGGGCATATATAAATAGCCCTCTTTAAGCAATAAGAGATTTGTCAAAATTCTTGAAAGTCTTCCATTCCCATCTTGAAAGGGATGGATATTTAGAAATTCAACGATAAAATTACCAACAATAAGTAGCGGGTGTATTTTCTTTTCTTCCAATGCTGTTTTAGTCCAGTCAACTAGTTCCTGCATATTTTTGGGAGTGAGATAGGCTGGAAGAGTTTTGAAGACTACTCCAATTTCATTACCCTTTTTATCAAGCATCTTAACGGAGTTATCTATTTTTTTATAGTCTCCTTTATGTCTTTCATCTTTTGGAACGTGCCTTAGCATCTCGTTATGAAAATGCTTAATAGCACTCTCACTAAAAGATAACGCTTGCCAAGAGTCAAAAACGTTTTTGAGCAGTTCGTAATACCCCCCGACCTCTTGTTCATCTCGACTTTTCCATTTACCCACTTTGATTCCCCCAATCAGCTTTTCTACATCTTCGTAAGAAAGATTGGCTCCCTCAATACGAGTAGAAGCACCCGCAGAAGTAATTAAAACTGACCTTTTAAGACGACCCAAAATCTGAGGGCTTAAATTCACCCCTCCAATCCATCTTCCTTTAATTTCGTCTATTTTGGCTATTCTTGACCAGATTTCCGCTGGAATATTGGCAAATCTTGGCTCAAATTGGTTATTTTCCTCCATATTATTATCTTATGGCTTAACTATATAAGATTATATTAGATTATATAAGAAAAGTCAAGAACCTTGAACTAAGTCGAGGACCGTCCTCGATTTAGACATTCATTAATTTTTTTATTAACTAGCTTTATTAATAATATTTGTAACCCATTCTAATGATGCCTCGCCTAGTTTTTTTACGACATTATTTTTTTCTCGAGCGTGCTTTTCTGGATTACGATATTCACTGATATTATTAAAATGCATTGTTGTAATTTCTTTTGTATTAAAATACTGCTCAAAATCTTTCCAGCTGTAACTAATCAGTTTAAAATACTCACTCATATCAATGTAATTTAATTTCTCCCTTGGTGTTAGTGCTTCTTTCATGAACGGATTCTTCTTTGATACCACCTCTATTCGCTTCTCGATGAAAGCTTTAACATCGCCAGGTATGTGATCTTTCCAATAATTTGCACTGTATTTTTCAGAAATAACTTTATCTATAAAATTACGTAATTTAGTTTCAAATGAATTAAGTGCTTCATTCGGATTATCTTCGATTTCTTTTTCCAAATCATTTTGCGCGCCAATTAGCTGTTTTATTTTTTTAATAATTGCTTCTTCGCGCTCTTCTATAAATTCCTGATAATCACCTTCCTTAAATTCATCTCGCAATAATATGGCCACTGCCTTACGAGATATCAGATGCGTTTCAAGCATTTCATATACATCACTTTCTTTTCTGGCTTGCTTGAGCATTTCTTGTATGTAAACATTTGGCAAGCGGTCCTTGATAACCCCTTTATTGGTAATATCAGATATTGGAGTCCGGTTTAATATACTATTAATAGATTCAATCTTATTTTTATTACCCCAAGATTTAGGAATAATATGATGATCTTCCAGCTCAGAATAAAGTGGAGACTCATAGGATATAAAATCTAACGATCCTTCTCTGATTAATGTACAAAATATTGCCTTATATATAGAAGAACTTTGATTGTCCTCTCCGCCTAAATTAATATTAACAAATGTTTTCCTGGCTTCCGAAACGACTGTCGGAATCGCATCGTCATCTAAAAACCATTTTTTCATTTCCAAGAAATCCTTAGCCATCTGTGATTCAACCGAGCTAGAATAATTCTTAGTAAAAATTGAAGACCAGTACCAATAACGTATCTTGTCCTCTATATCTTTCTTTGTTGTATAAGTACTTTTTGTCTTTTCAATATTTATTGCAGTGAAAATTGGAAGCATCGTTGGATAAGGAAAAAATTTTGATCGGATAACACCTAAATCTGAATGATTAGTTATTATTTTCAATGCATTTTTCATTTCCTTGATACTGTCATTCCAAAGTTCCAAAAAGTGCTCCTTAGATTCAATTAATACAACTTTTTTCAGCTTTCCTGGTCCCTCCTTGATTAGCTTGACGGAACTTGGAATAAGATAATATAAAAATTTTGGAGCGCAATAAACCTGACGCATTATAGACATTGTCTGAAGCGCATAAATTTTACCCTTATCAGTATCTGGTAGATTTGAATTAAAACCAGAAATTTCCTTTTTCCATAATGATTTTAAGCGAATATCTTTTGGACGCAGTAGTGCGTTCATCAAATCAAAAATATTCAGATCAAGTCCTGTGCTATTAATGCGTTGAAAGATATCACAAACCTTCTCTACTGCAATTTGCCGATCAAGTTCAATATAACTAATATAATACTCACCCGATATGCTTTCAAATACCTCTTCAATTGCATCACGTTCTTTTCTTGCCGCATCTTCACCGACTTTTTTTCTCCAAAATTTTTCATAATCTTCTAGCCAACGACTCCAATGATGAGCTCGCTCCCCAAATACTTTCAAGGGAAATATTTTTTGCTCAAATTGGAGTTCCTTACTTTTAACTAATTCATCATTTTTTCGTGAAGATATAATGTAATCAAAAGCCTCATCAAAATTGTTTTCTAAAAGTTTTTCCAAATAAATAACATAATAATATGTTGATTTTCTTCTTGGAAAATTTTTATCAGGAGCAAACAAGGCATAATAAAGAGCACTCAATCTTTGCTGTCCATCCAAAAC
>JAPLDC010000163.1 GCA_026391935.1 Bacteroidota bacterium
AATTAACTCCCGGACTATACAACGACTTCACGCTCTCCTTTTCTAAAAACATGCTTAACTCCTGCTCCAAAAATGCAATTCTATTCACCTTTGGAGATGGAGATACATTCCCACTGCTTTATCTTCAATCGCAATATGGAATAAGAACCGATGTTTTGGTTGTTAATCTTAGCCTCCTTCAAACTAGCCGTTATATTAACTCATTACGGAATAAAATTTTGGATGCTGAACCTTTGCCAATTTCATTTTCTCCGGAAGAAATAAACGGTGATAAGAAAGAAGTAATTTTAATTGACTCTAAAGGAGAAATAAATAAGCCGATTGAATTATCAAAAATGATTGCCTTTATTTCGGATGATCATAATACGATCGAATACCCAGGGAAAAACTATTCCTATATCAATACAAATAATTTTCAGCTTACCACTTCAAATACAACTCTGAATTTACAAACTGATGCCAGATATTTTCAAAGAAACGATTTGATCTTATATGATGTTTTGGCAAATACCAAAATGGAACGATCGATCTATTTTGCCGCAACTTCAAGCGGTGATTCGTTTTTAAAAATGAATAACTTCCTCCAATTGGAAGGTCTTACTTATAAACTTACAGACAAAGTCCAAAAAAAATATGATAATCTCGAATTTGCAGAAATTAACACCTCCCTTTTGTACAAAAATTTAATGACAAATTTTGATTGGAAAGGATTAGATGCCATCACTTCTAATGAAAGGACAATATGTTGGGCTTACCGTTCTTGTTTTCAATTGCTATTCAATAAATTACTGGAAGAAGAAAAACCAGATTATGCAGAATTGGTTCTGGATAAATATATGGAAGAAATGCCAAACAATGTGATGCATTTCGATCTATATACAATTGCGGTAATTGAAGGATATTATAAATTAAACAAGATCAAAAAAGGAAATGAGATCGCCAAAATACTTATCTATAATATTGACCACAACATTGATAATTACGAAGGTCTTACCTATTCTCACAATTCAAAAGATTGGAAAAAAACCACTTCGGAATATTTAAAGACCATTCTGGAAACCTATAAGCAAACCGACCTATTAAAGGAGTTGCATTAAATACCTTCACTCAATTCCAACCACCTCAACGATTTCTCATCTAATTTCGAAATAATCGTTCCGATCTGTTCACTCCATTTCACAACATCTTCATGGTTATCTGTGCTTGAATTCAGCAGTGTGGTAATTTTTAATTTCTCTGCTTCCAGATTTGCTATTTCTTTCTCTAGTTGGTCAAATTCTGATTTTTCTTTAAAACTCAATTTCTTTTTTACAGAAATTGTTTCAACAATTTTTTTTTCATCCAACAGAACCTCCTCCACTTTAATGGGAGGGGTAATCGCCTGTTCCGCTTTTGAAGCAGCCCTATCCTCCAGTTCTTTCTTTTCGCGATACTCTGTATAATTACCCGGGAAATCACGCAACACGCCTTCGCCTTCAAATACAAATAAGTGATCTACCATTTTATCCATAAAATAGCGATCGTGTGTTACGATTAATACGCAACCTTGAAAATTGGTCAGGAAATCTTCTAACACACTTAATGTCACAATATCCAAATCGTTTGTAGGCTCATCCAGAATTAAAAAATTAGGATTTTCTATTAGAATGGTCATCAAATATAATCTTCGTCTTTCACCTCCACTTAACTTCGATACGTAGCCATATTGAACATCTGGTGGAAATAAGAATTTTGTCAAAAGACCGGAGGCAGAAAGTTTTGAGCCATCTGCCAAAGGAATAAATTCAGCAATATCTTTTACAACTTCGATTACACGCTTATCTGCATTTAATTTTAACCCTTCCTGAGAATAATATCCGAACACTATCGTTTCACCAGATGTAATGGTTCCCGCATCTGGCATTTCCATTCCCATGATCATATTCAGGAAGGTCGATTTTCCTACTCCATTTTTTCCAATTACTCCTATCTTCTCCCCTTTCTTAAAAATATATGAAAACTCGTTTACAATTTTCGTTGCGCCGAATGCTTTTTTGATCTTGACAAATTCAAGGATCTTTCCACCGATACGCGACATCTTAACACCAAGAGCAAGTTTTTCTTCTGTTTGTTTGCTAAAGGCTTTTTCCTTGGTTACCTCAAATTGATCAACTCTATATTTTGCTTTTGTACCGCGGGCTCTAGGCATTTTTCGTACCCACTCCAACTCTCTTCTGAATAAATTTTTTGCCTTATCAATCTCACTATTTTCCATCGATTCCCGCTCCGCTTTTTTCTCAACAAAATATTGAAAATTTCCTCTGTAATGATGTAAATTTCCATTATCAATTTCAATGATCTCGGTACAAATGCTGTCTAAAAAATAACGATCGTGAGTAACCAATAATAAGGTCATATCTTTTGAAACAAGATAATTCTCTAACCATTCGATCATCTCAACATCCAAATGATTGGTAGGTTCATCAAGAATTAATAAATGAGGTTCATCAATTAAAACCTTTGCTAAAGCAACACGTTTTTTTTGTCCGCCCGACAATGTTCCGATCTGTTTATCCAAAAAGGCAATTTTTAATCGCTGTAAGATCTCCTGCACTTTTGCCTCAAAACCCCATGCTTCAAGCTTATCCATCTGAGCACTGCATTTTTCCAAACGGTCAGAGGTAGCATCATTATACTCTATTTCGAATGCATGAAGCGCGTCTTCATAATCACGCACTGCATTTAACATTGGATTATTTGAATTATAAATCGCTTCTAAAACCGTATCGTTTTCATTAAATAATGGATTTTGATCTAAGTAAGTCACAACAATATCCTTGCGGAAAGTAACAGAGCCTTCATCTGCTATCTCTTTACCAACAAGCACCTTAAGTAGAGTGGATTTCCCGGAACCATTTTTTGCGATCAATGCAATACGATCACCTTGATTTAGTCCGAAACTGATTTTATTAAATAATACTTTTGTTCCGAAAGATTTTGAAACATTTTCTACTGATAAATAATTCAATTTTAAGATGCGTTTAATTTCTAAATTTATTTTTAGAAGGCGCAAAGGTAGGCAAATTAGTGGGAAGAATCCTTTTTGATATATGTATAATTTACATCAAAAGAATTAGAATCGGGAGAGTCATCCAAATATTGTTCGTCACCACTCACATCCATTTTTTCATTTTCTTCATCATTCCCAAAATCATAGGTGCGTGGCGGAGGACCTTCTTTCCGGAAATTATAAGCAGTGATAATTCCTGCTAATGAACCCAGTAAATGTGATTCCCATGAAATTCCATTTTGAAGTGGAAGTATTCCCCAAATGGCTCCTCCATATAAAAATGTAACGAATAAAGAAAGTGCCATTAATCGGGTATCCTTTCTAAAAATACCGCTAAAAAAAAGAAAGGTAATAAAACCATAAACAAGACCACTTGCACCGATATGATAGGAATCTCTACCGGCTGCCCAAACCCACACACCTGTCATTAAATATACCCAAAAGAATACATTAAAAGCTATCGATCGGTAAAAATACAATATGATCGGACCGAGAATCAATAAAGGTAATGTATTAGAGATTAAATGAGGGAAATCGGCATGCAATAAAGGAGACGTTACAATTCCAATTAATCCTGAAGTCCTTCTGGGATAAAGCCCGTAATAAGACAAATTAACCTGTTCAACAACTTCAAACAACTTCACGCCCCATAATATAGCAACAAACAAAGCAGGATAAAGAATACTGAAAAATAATTTAGAAGTGGTATTTCGCATGAACATCAAATATATCTAAATTGTTTCTGACAATGTTTATACCAATAACATTAAAATGACAGAAAGTCGGAATTTGTTTTATTATTGCAAATATCTATATTTGTCAATAGACAATATGAAAAAGCTTGCCGTCTTTTCCCTTCTCGCCATATTTATATTCAATTCTGTTGGATACTATATTGTCTTTAAGGTCAGCCAATCGGAAGCAAAAGAAGAAATACAATCCAACATTAAACTCGGTCTCCCGGTTCAGAAATTAACCGAAATAACATTTGATAAAAACGCTGTCGGAAAAATTCAATGGACGGAAAAAAACAAAGAATTCTACTACAACAATAAACTGTACGATATTGTAAAATCGTCTGATTCAAAAAATACAATTGTCTTCTATTGCATTTCTGATGAAAAAGAAGAAACATTATTTGCTGACCTTGATGAACATATTAAAGTTCAACTTGTTTCCAATGATAGTAAAAGCAATTCCACTTCAAAAAAATTATCGAACCATGTAGTGAAAATTTATTTCAATCATTCTTCTGAAATTTGTTTTTATAGTAATGGTATAAATTATCTTTTTTCCATTCCAAAAATAAATTATCTTTCTGCATTAACTGAAACAAACTCTCCTCCTCCCGAGCTTGTATAAAATCCTTTGAATCAAAAATAAATTTTGTTTTGCTATTCTCATTTTTTTATACGCCTTTGAGAAATATTTTTAAAATTTAGATTCATTGTTATGTTAAAAGCATGGCGAGGTTTGTAGCTACCCCTTGTTATTTTTTTGATATAGAGCAATCTGCGTTCAGCAGATTTGCTGAACGCAGATTTTATTAATTTATTAATACAAAAATAATACATGAAAAAGACCTTACTTTCAACCATAATGGGGGTGATCGCATTTGCAAATGTGAATGCACAAGAGACTCCAACAAAAGATACAATTCTTTCAAAATTGATCAATTTAAATGAAGTTGTTTTTTCTGCAAATAAAGCAGAAG
>JAPLDC010000231.1 GCA_026391935.1 Bacteroidota bacterium
CAATTTTATCAAACACATCAAGGAAACCATCGCGTTTGATGGTGTAACGGATCTGTTCCGAACCGGGGTTAATTAAATATTCCGATTTCGATTTTAAATTTTTTGTTGAAACTTGTTTAGCTACACTTACAGCACGCGAAATATCTTCGTAAGAAGAGTTGGTACAAGAGCCCAATAGACCAACAGAGATCTTCAATGGCCAGCCATTTTTTATTGCTTCGTCTTTTAATTTAGAAATTGGTGTTGCCAAGTCAGGAGTGAATGGTCCGTTAACATGCGGCTCCAAGGTAGATAAGTCAATCTCGAAAACCTGATCAAAATAGTTGGAAGGATTTGCGTACACCTCAGCATCAGCTGTTAAATGTTCTTTTACTTTATTTGCAAGCTCTGCAACATCAGCTCTTCCGGTAGCTTTCAGGTAACGTTCCATTGAAGCATCGTAACCAAAAGTAGAAGTAGTTGCACCAATTTCGGCACCCATATTACATATTGTACCTTTACCGGTACAACTCATTGAGGTAGCGCCTTCACCAAAATATTCAACAACGGCATCCGTTCCACCTTTAACAGTCAGGATCCCAGCAACTTTCAAGATCACATCTTTAGGAGCTGTCCAGCCATTTAATTTTCCTGTTAATTTTATACCGATCAGTTTTGGCATTTTTAATTCCCAAGCCAAACCAGCCATAACATCACAAGCATCTGCCCCACCAACACCAATTGCGATCATCCCCAAACCTCCTGCATTTACAGTATGTGAATCAGTACCTATCATCATTCCACCAGGAAATGCATAATTTTCTAATACTACTTGATGAATGATCCCTGCTCCTGGCTTCCAAAAACCTATCCCGTATTTATTTGAAACAGAACCTAAAAAATCAAACACTTCTTTACTTTCTTTTGTTGCAAAAGCAAGGTCATTAGACGCCCCTTCTTTTGCAGTTATCAAGTGATCACAATGAACAGTAGAAGGCACTGCTACTTTTGGACGACCAGATTGCATAAACTGCAGCAAGGCCATTTGAGCCGTTGCATCTTGCATCGCAACTCTATCCGGAGCAAAATCAACATATGATTTTCCTCTTTGAAAGTTTTCCGATTTTTGATCCACATGTAAATGTGAATAAAGAATTTTTTCAGTTAAAGTAAGCGGGCGTCCAATCATTTTACGGGCTGCCTCAACTTTAGAAGGCATTTTTTCGTAAAGTGCCTTAATCATTTCAATATCAAAAGCCATAATCTTGTTTAATTTTTTGTTAACTATTTATTTTTTTAAGAGATTTATAAGTTACTCAGGTTTTTTCTCAGGAACAGCTCCATTTGCTGCCAAAAAACTAATAATAGAGATCAATCCTTTATCTTCAGCAATTTTCATAGGCGTTTCATCAAAATCATTTTTGACATTCACATTTGCTCCCATCTTAATTAACATCACGACCATATCCATCTTTCCTGCTCTTACAGCACAATGCAATGGTGTATTTCCTCCATCGTCCTTGTCAGTTATTTTACATCCTTTTGATAAAAACAAATCCACCAATTGTTTATCAGGAGCGGGTTTATCTTTAGAAGGTTTTGCGGTAGAAGCATATTTTATTGCTAAATGCAATGGGTAGATATTTTCAGGTTTCAAAAAGCTAGCTCCTTTTTTCATTAAATAATCCACCATTTCAACCTGTGAATTTTCAATAGCTATTTGAAGCGGCGAACTGATTAACAAGCCATCAGCATTTGTTGCCAAGCCTGGATTTTTCTTAATGGCTTCTTCCGCCATACTAATATTTCCTGTTTTTATATAATCTAAGAATTTACTGTCATCAAAAAACGAAATTTCTACAATCACAGTTTCTCCTAATTTCCCAATAACTGTATTCCGATAAGTAGATTTTTTATCCATCGATGTGGCCTCAACGCTATTATCACCCACCTTTAGAATCACTTCCATTGGCGTATAGGCTTTTAAGTTTATCAACTTAGTGCCTCCGTTAATTTTCACGATGCAATCCATATCAGCTGCCAGGGTTCCTTTTGGGGCCCCCTTTGCGGAAGAAGATTTTGTAGCAGCAGCGGGCTTGTTAGCACCCTGAGCAAAACAAGTAGAAGAAAGAGAAAGGAAAGTGGCTATCAGAACGGCAACG
This sequence comes from Bacteroidota bacterium, assembly GCA_026391935.1. GTDB lineage: Bacteria > Bacteroidota > Bacteroidia > 2-12-FULL-35-15 > 2-12-FULL-35-15 > 2-12-FULL-35-15. The sequence continues at coordinate 2,142 of JAPLDC010000231.1, forward strand.
CCCAAAAATTGGTGTTTTTTTGACATCATTGTTTTTTTTTTAAAGAACGGCATAAATATACGTTTTTGTTGCAATCTGAAGGCTATTTTAGTCCATAATATTTTAAACTTTTATAAACCTCAAGTCCATTCCAATTAATTACTAATTTTGAAGCTCCTAAAAATATAAAATGGCTTCTGTATTACGAGAAAATATTAAAATATCATTACGCGCGATCAGAAGCCAATTATTGCGTACTATTCTCACGGTTTTTATTATTACGATTGGCATCACTTCACTAGTAGGAACCCTTACTTCCATTGATGCTTTAAAGTCGTCTATTAATAGCAATTTCACAAACATGGGCGCCAATACTTTCACGATCCGAAATCGAGAAATGACGGTTAGGATAGGCAGAGATGGTAAAAAACCAAAGGCCTTCAGAAGTATAACATATCAGGAGGCGCTTGACTTTAGCAAAGCCTATAATTTCCCTGCAAAACCATCGGTATCTACATTTGCATCCGGAGCCTCCACTTTAAAATTCGAATCTAAAAAAACAAACCCGAATATCAGGGTATTTGGTGGAGATGAAAATTACATGGCTACCTCCGGCTATGAATTAGAAAAAGGCAGAAACTTTTCTTCGCAAGAAATTTTATTTGGAAACCATGTTGTGATATTGGGAAAAGAGGTAATTGATGCCTTATTTACAAAAAAAGAAGATCCTATTGATAAAATTATAACCATTGGCAGTGGAAAATACCGAATAATTGGCATTTTAAAATCTAAAGGAAATAGTTCCGGTTTTGGAGGAGACAAAGTGGCAATTTTACCACTAAGTAATGTTCGACAATATTTTGCTCGTCCGAATATGACTTTTACCATAAATGTAATGTGTAACAACTCACAATTAATGGATGCAGCAATTGGAGAGGCGACAGGAACATTCAGAGTTATCAGAAAATTAAGTGCTGGAGAAGAAAACACATTTGAAATCACAAAGAGCGATAATTTAGCGAACCTTCTAATTGAGAATATGCAAAAAGTAACTATGGGCGCAACTATCATCGGAGTTATTACTCTGCTGGGAGCAGCTATAGGTTTAATGAATATCATGTTGGTTTCGGTCTCTGAACGTACCCGTGAAATAGGAATCAGAAAGGCCGTTGGCGCAACAAAAAAAATAATTAGAAGTCAGTTTTTGGTAGAAGCACTTGTAATCTGCCAAATGGGCGGTTTTGCAGGCACTTTGCTTGGTATTATTTTAGGGAATGTAATCGCTTTCATGTTCGACATCAGCTTCATAATTCCATGGTTTTGGATCATTATGAGTATCGTACTTTGTTTAATTGTGGGAACAATTGCAGGTATCTATCCTGCTATAAAAGCTTCGAAACTAGACCCTATCGATGCATTGCGATTTGAATAAAATAATTGGCAATATGCAATTGAAAAAACATTACCCTGATAATAAATAATTGCGTACTAAAAAAAGTCTATTATTCCCTGTTTCTACTATCTATAATTATTGTTACAGGGCCATCATTCAACAAACTCACTTTCATATCAGCGCCAAAACCCCCTGTCTGAATAGGCTTTCCCAACTCCACCTGCAATTGAACGATCATTTTTTCATACAGAGGAATAGCGATCTCAGGTTTAGCTGCTTTAATATAAGAAGGGCGATTTCCTTTTTTTGTAGATGCATACAATGTAAATTGCGAAATAAGAATGAGTTCAGCATCAATATCTTTCAATGACAAATTCATCACTCCATCTGCATCATTGAATATCCTAAGATTGATAATTTTTGCGCAGAGCCATTCAACATCTTCTATTGTATCTTCATTTTGAATACCCAACAAAACAAGTAATCCTGTTTGAATAGAACTTTTTATTTTCTGATCAATAGTAACAGATGCTTGAGTAACTCGCTGGATGACTGCTTTCATAAAAAATCCTAATTCCTTAATCTTAAATCCTTCATTTAAAAAGCTATTCGTAATTCGTAACATCCAATTCTTCTCCACTTAAAATTCCAACATAACTGCTATAACGAGAAGGGGCAATTTCTCCTTTTCCAACCGCTTCCATAATAGCGCATTTGGGCTCGTTCAAATGCAAACAATTATTAAACTTGCAATTATTCCTTATGGCTCGCATCTCTGGGAAATAATCCGATATTTCTTCCTTTCCCATATCCACAAGTCCCAATTCTTTTATTCCAGGCGTATCTATTATAAATCCACCATAACTTAAAGAATGCATTTCAGCGAATGTAGTGGTGTGTTTTCCTTTAAAGTGAACGTCCGAAATTTCACCAACACGTATATCTAATTTCCCATCCATAGCATTTACCAATGTCGATTTCCCTACTCCTGAATGTCCTGCTATCATTGAAGTTTTACCCTTTGTTAACTGCCTCAATAAATCAACATCCGTATTTTTTGTTGCAGAAACTTTATAGCACTTATATCCGATACGTTCATAAACATTGATAAAATCGTTTAACCCGCTCATCGATTCATCACTTTCAAACAGATCCACTTTATTAAAAATAAGAATTGTGGGAATGTGGTAGGCTTCAGCAGTAAGCAGAAAACGATCAATAAAACCAGCCGATGTACGGGGAGATGCTAAAGTTACAATCAACAAAGCCTGATCAATATTTGCAGCAATTATATGGGACTGTTTGGATAAATTAATGGATTTGCGAATGATATAATTTTTACGGTCTGCTATTGTATGAATAACACCTCTTCCATCAACTTCCATTTCAAACTCCACTCGATCACCAACAGCAATAGGATTTGTAGTTTTAATACCTTTAATACGAAACAAGCCTTTGATGCGGCATTCGATCACCGTTTGCTCTTCCGATAAAACAGTATACCAACTACCTGTCGACTTAATAACTACACCCTTCATTAGATTTTACCGTTTAACATTTTTTGAGCAACAAATTTATCAAAAAGAATTAGCTTTGTGGTATAAAAAATCAGAGAAACGAAGAAGAAATGAATTAGAGAATATGAACATTAATACTACTATTTTATGAATTTTTTAATCTCTAGTTTTCAAACATACTAATTCAGCAATTAATAAGATGTCAATAATAGTAAACAATATTACAAAAACATACGGTGAGCAAAACGCGTTGAGCGATGTTTCATTTGAAGTAAAAACAGGAGAAGTCGTTGGATTTCTTGGTCCGAATGGTGCCGGCAAATCGACAATGATGAAGATCCTTACATGCTTTATTCCTCAAACCTCAGGAACTGCGTCTGTATGTGGATTTGATGTCAGTGAGCAAAGCTTGGATGTTCGTAAGAACGTAGGTTATCTTCCTGAGCATAATCCATTGTATCATGAGATGTACGTTAAAGAATACCTTGAATTCATTGCCGGATTGCATCACTTAAAGAATGTAAAGTCCCGCATTGCCGAAATGATCGAAATGACTGGGTTACAAATAGAACAGAAAAAGAAAATCGGCGCACTTTCGAAAGGATATAGACAACGTGTAGGATTAGCGCAAGCATTGATCCACGACCCGAAAGTTTTAATATTAGATGAGCCAACAACCGGATTGGATCCGAATCAACTGGAGGAGATCCGCAACCTAATAATACAAGTCGGGAAACAAAAAACCGTAATGCTTTCTACGCACATCATGCAGGAAGTAGAGGCTGTTTGCAGCATAGTGATCATTGTAAATAACGGATCAATCGTCGCCAATGATCTTACTTCTGTTCTACAGAATTCACAAACACAAAAGAAACAATTAATTACAGTTGAATTCGATAAAGAAACGTCACGCAATTCCTTAAAAAATATCGTAGGAGTTTTTGATGCAAAAAATACAAAAGGAAATACCTGGCAAATTGAGGCTATAACTAATAAAGACATCCGCTCAGATATTTTTCAATTCGCAGTTCAAAATGGATTAGAAGTATTAACACTCCACAAAGAAGAACAACGATTAGAAGATGTTTTTAAACATTTAACTAAATAGTGCGGCAAACAATCTTCTTAAATTCTTAATTATTATAGAGAAACAAACCAATGAAAAAAACACTAATCATTTCCGCATCTGCAATTGCAATCCTCATATATGCTTGCAACAACTCAGAAAAAAAAGTTGAATCAAAAACAGAGTCGATATTTTCAGACCCTATCATTACAAATATTGATTCATCGATTGCCCCTGGAGAAAATTTCTTCTTGTATGCAAATAATGGATGGTTTAAAAAACATCCTATCCCTTCTTCCGAAAAAAGCAATGGCATTTTTCAAACTATACAGGATACAATTAATGAATCTATCCGAAAAATATGTGAATCGTCTGCCACTGATAGTAAGGCCAAGAAAGGGAGTAACAAACAAAAAATTGGCGACCTTTATTTCAGCGGTATGGATTCATCCAACATTGAGAAGACGAATTTTTCTCCTTTAAATGAAGAATTGGCAAGAATTGAAGCAATTAAAAATACCACCGATCTATTAGCAACGGTTTCTCATTTATATACAATGGATGTAAAAACGATGTTTGGATTTTCTGTTTCACGTGATGATAAAAATAGCGCTAAGTATGTCGTATCTCTCGGACAAGCAAGGCTAGGACTTCCTGAGCGCGATTACTATTTTAATTCGGATGCTCGAACAACAAATATCCGTAAAGAATATGTTGCTCATATCCAAAAAATATTTGAATTGACCGGAACAGAAACAACACTTGCAAAAAAAAATAGCACCATTGTTATGTCAATAGAATCAATGCTGGCAAAAGCATCCAGAAAGATGGAAGACCTGAGAGACCCTTACAAAAATTACAATAAAATGTCTGTCACATCTTTCAACAAAACAAATCCTTCGATCAATTGGACAGAAACACTTGCGCAATTAGGCTTAAAAAACATTGATTCTGTTGTGGTAGGCCAACCTGAATTTTTCACGCAACTCGAGTCAACTATTAAGAAAGTTAATTTAAATGATTGGAAAGCATATTTAAGATGGACGCTCCTGAATAACTATGCCAACACAATGAATAAAAAAATTGAGGATCAGAATTTTTATTTTTATTCTACTGTTTTAGATGGCATAAAAGAACAAAAACCACGCTGGAAAAGAATTGTAAATTTTACTGATGCAACATTGGGGGAGTTGGTCGGACAAATATATGTGGAAGAATATTTACCGAAAGGCACCAAAGAAAAATTATTAGAAATAGGAAATAACATCAGAGACATTTATGCTGAACATATAAAAAATTTAGATTGGATGAGTGATGCCACCAAACAAAAGGCTTTAAGCAAATTGAATAAAATAGTAATGAAAGTGGGATATCCCGACAAATGGAAAGATATGTCGAGTTTGGAAATTAGTCGTAACAGCTATCTTCAAAACGAAATAAATATTGATAAATGGGAATACAATTTTATGATCAGCAAATATGGAAAGCCTGTAGATCTGACAGAATGGGATATGTATCCACAAACATACAATGCATATTATAATCCGGCAAGTAATGAAATTGTTGTTCCTGCATGTAATATCATCGTCCCGGGATTTGAAGGCCGTATGCCTGATGATGCAATATTATATGGCATTATCGGAGGTTCAACTTTCGGCCATGAAATAACACATGGCTTTGATGACCAGGGAAGTTTATATGACGAGAATGGAAATTTAAAGGATTGGTGGACAAAGGAGGACAGAGAGAAATTTGTAACGAAAACAAAATTGATCGTGGAGCAATTTAATAATTACACAGTATTAGATAGTATCCATGTAAGAGGCGAAAATACACAAGGCGAAAACATTGCCGATCTAGGGGGAGTAATTATGGGCTATGAAGCTTTCAAAAAAACGAAACAAGGTCAGTCGACTGAATTAATAAATGGCTACACCGCCGACCAGCGCTATTTCCTAGCATATGGCTATGCTTGGATGGTTAACAGAACTGATGCTTCATTAGCAAAACAAATCATGAGTGATGTCCACTCACCAGCTGAATTTAGGATAAACGGACCACTTTCAGATAATGATGCATTTTACAAGGCCTTCCATATTAAGAAAGGAGACAAAATGTACCGCGAGGAAAATATCAGGGTTAAAATTTGGTAAATAAAAGATATTCAATTTGTTTTCCTATTACTTAATAAATTGTACTTTAGCGCTCGTTAAAAAAAATCTAAACAAATCACTTAAAAAATAGAATAAATGGGATATTTATTTACATCTGAATCAGTTTCGGAAGGACATCCGGACAAAGTAGCAGACCAGATTTCTGATGCTCTTATCGATAACTTTTTGGCTTTTGACCCACAGTCGAAAGTTGCTTGCGAAACACTGGTTACAACAGGTCAAGTAATACTTGCCTGTGAAGTAAAATCCAAAGCATATTTAGATGTACAAGAAATTGCACGTGAAGTTATCCGCAAAATAGGATACACAAAATCAGAATATATGTTTGAAGCTAACTCTTGTGGTATCTTATCTGCTATCCACGAACAATCTGCTGATATTAACCAAGGTGTAGACAGAAAGAAAAAAGAAGAACAAGGTGCAGGCGACCAAGGGATGATGTTCGGTTATGCTACAAACGAAACCGCAAACTATATGCCTCTTGCATTAGATCTTGCACATGCAATCTTATTAGAATTAGCTGCTCTTCGCAGAGAAAACAAGGAGATAAAATATCTTCGTCCAGATGCAAAATCACAAGTGACATTAGAATACAATGATAACAATGTTCCTGTGAGAATTGATGCAATTGTTGTTTCAACACAACATGATGATTTTGATGCTGAACCGAAAATGTTAGCAAAGATCAAAAAAGACATTATCGACATCCTTATTCCACGCGTAAAAAAGAATTATCCTAAGTACGCTCATCTATTTAATAACAAAATTAATTATCACATCAATCCAACCGGTAAATTTGTTATTGGTGGACCTCACGGAGATACAGGATTAACAGGCCGTAAGATCATCGTCGATACTTATGGTGGAAAAGGAGCTCATGGTGGTGGTGCTTTTTCAGGAAAAGATCCTTCTAAAGTTGACCGTTCTGCTGCTTATGCTACTCGCCATATTGCAAAAAATTTAGTTGCTGCAGGTGTTTGCACAGAAGTATTAGTTCAGGTATCTTATGCTATTGGTGTTGCTCAACCAATGGGTATTTTCATTGATACCTATGGAACATCCAAAGTAAAAATGAACGATGGACAAATTGCAAAAATTGTTGAAGGTGTATTTGATATGCGCCCTTACTTTATCGAGCAACGTTTCAAATTACGCACTCCTATTTATAGTGAAACTGCTGCATACGGCCACATGGGAAGAAAGAATGAAATCGTAACGAAGACATTCAAATCACCTGATGGAAAAATAAAAACATTAAAAGTAGAGTTATTCACTTGGGAAAAACTTGACTATGTTAAAAAAGTGAAAGCTGCATTCAAATTGAAATAAATAACTATTTATTAAAAACGCCTCATTCCAAAAATCAGGAGTGGGGCGTTTTTTATTTATCGTAAATTCATTACCTTAGTTAGCTGTTATCAATAACCTTTATGAAATCAATAATTGTTCTTCTTTTTTCATTATTTCTTATTCTTCCTTGTAATGGACAAACGGATATCGTCAAGAGCAATTCAAAGATCGGTATCACTTTTTCACTTCCATGGATAAATTATTATCATTATGTAGATTATTATCACAACAAGACAAATAAAGCATTCGGCTTTTTCGGCTTGGGAATTTCAGCATATTATAAGAACGAGTATGGCAAATTTTCTTTTAATGTTAGCACAACAGATGACCTAGCCTCACCGGTATCTACAAATAGTTATTCGCAAAAAGATAGCAGAACAAATATTGGGTGCTCCTATTTTGAATTAATTTTTCATCGTGCTATTCGTGATGATATTAATCTTGTAACAGGATTTAATTTCACAAATTACAATTTCCACTTTGAAAGCAAATCCGATAGTATCCTGAGCTATAAAAAAGTGGATCAAACTTTAGGTTTTTCAATTGGATTAGAATACCGTTTTAATAAATACTATTCTTTTGCTGCAATGTACCGCCCAGCTATTGCATCTTTCGAAACCGATGCTAAATACAGACATTTAATAAATTTTGAACTACGAATTGACTTGGACCTGATCAAAAGAAAACAAATGATCTGAGTGCAATCAGAATGATCAAAACAATTTAAATTAAAACCTCTTAATCTGCATTAAATCAGTCAAGTACCTGCATTTTATCAATTATGATCATGAATAGTTTCGGTTGTTAAAAGAAAATATATTACTTATATTTGTTATCAGGAACGTATGAGGGGGTAGATATTCGAATTTCGGGAAACACTAAATTTATTATCATGAAAAAACTTCTACTATTGCTTTGTTGTTCAACAGCAGTTGTGACCCAAGCACAAAACACGATTAACATTACTTCTCAACAATACGACATTCTAAAACAAGCTAACCAGCTTGATTACTCGAAACATTACAACTTTACTGATGTTGATTTCAGCAAGCCCGTAACGAGACCTTCTAAAAAAGCAATCGATAAGTCGCCAAGTGCAATTTGCAGTTGCTTGATTCCATTGGATGCTACATTTACTGTCGCTATGGCTCCAAATGATGATGAATCTTCTGCACTAATAAGCCTTCCTTTTAATTTCAATTTTTACGGAACAACTTATACATCATTGTATATAAATAACAATGGGAATATTTCATTCACTGCTCCTTATGGATCATTTACATCTAATCCTTTTCCGGATCCTAGTTTCGAAATGATCGCTCCGTTTTGGGCAGATGTAGACACACGTGACACCTCTTATAGTGGACTTGTTTATTATAAAATTTTTCCAACTTATATAGTAATAAAATGGGATGCCGTAAACTATTATAGTGGCCTTGCGCACATTCCAAGTGCAGGAAAAACAAACACCTTTCAACTAATTATCTCAAATGGAGTGGATCCTATTTTGCCTCCTGGCGACAATGCAGGATTTTGTTATGGTGATATGCAATGGACTACTGGATCTGTTTCCGGTGGTGTAGGTGGATTTTCAGGAATACCTTCTACTGTTGGTGTTAACAAGGGTGATGGGGTGAGTTATTTTCAGGTTGGAAGATTTAACAATGGAGGGACTGTTTTTGATGGCCCATATGGTGCAAATGACAGTGTTGACTGGCTAGATAATGAAGGAATGTATTTTGATGTTGCTACTGTTGGCAATTTTCCTCCGGTAGTTATCAATAATAATATTTGTGACACAATTGATGTATACACAGGTGACACAACACATTTGATGGCATCATTCGTAGATTCTGTTCAATTTAATATAGGTGTTACAACACCTGAAGATGGTCAAACGATCAATGCAACTTTAGCGAGTCCAACTTACCCAGCAAATTTCTCGTATACATTATCTAAAAATACACCGACCTACAAAGAGTTTGCTTGTAATTTTGTTGTTGCAGGATTACCTGTTGGACTATATCCAATAAATATTACTGCAACTGACAATGGCACTCCGGTGAGTTCAACTGTTAGAACAGTTTATATCCGTAACATATACAGCCCCCCACTCATTACTAATATTAACAATTCTGTTCAATCAACCACAATTGAAATTTATCCAAATCCTGCAAATGATAATATTATGGTAAAGCATAACTTTACGACTGTATCCAACTTGACATTAACAAATATTCTTGGCCAAGTAGTGATGAGTGTTCAGTTAAACACACAGCAACAATCAATCGATATAAGCGGTTTACATAAAGGAATTTACTTTGCTACAATTTCCAACAAAGATGGAAAAAGTGAAATAATTAAATTTGTAAAAAAATAGTATTTACAAATTGTAAGATTTTTTTAAAAGCCCCGACTTTATGCCGGGGCTTTTTGATTTTATATACCTCGCATAAATATTCTTATGCAATTCGCTTGAATCTGCCAAATTAGTATTCCAATAAATTTTCATACCCAAATAAATGCAACTATAAGGAGAGAAATTTCGTCTAAGTATAAATACATAAAATAATTATCATGAAAAAACTGCTACTCTCTCTTTTTTGTTTATCTGTAATTTTTGCATCAGCGCAAAATTCAATAAACATTACTACCCAACAGTATGAGACATTAAAACAGGCCAATCAGCTGGATAAAACAAAACAATATAATTTTACGGATCTAACTATCGGAAAACAATTATTAAAACCTTCTCAAAAGGCAATTTCAAAATCACCAAGCGTAATTTGTAGCTGCATTGTTCCCTTGGACTCCTCGTTTACACTAGCAATGGCGCCAAACGATGATGGCTCTTCTGCCTTGATCTCCTTACCATTTAACTTCAACTTTTATGGTACTAATTATACTTCTTTATTTATAAATAATAATGGTAACATTTCATTTGCTACTCCATACGGAACATTTTCTTCGAGCCCCTTCCCTGATCCTTCATACTTAATGATAGCCCCTTTCTGGTCTGATGTCGACACCCGTGGACATGGAGCAGTATATTACAAGATTACACCAACAGCCATAATTATCAAATGGGACAGTGTTGGTTATTATAGCTCGATGACCGACAAACTAAACACATTTCAATTGATCATAACGGATGGTACAGACCCTATCTTACCAAGTGGCAAAAATACCGCTTTTTGTTATGGTGATATGCAATGGACCACAGGAGCCGCATCTTCAGGCATTGGAGGATTTGGAGGCATTCCGGCAACAGTTGGAGTTAATCAAGGTGATGGGATAAGTTATTTTCAGGTAGGAAGATTTGATAATGCTGGAACTGCTTTTGACGGGCCTTATGGTGCAAATGATAGTGTGGACTGGTTGGATAATCAAGGAATGTATTTTGATGTTGCCTCAGTTGGAAATACCCCTCCTGTTATTATCAATAATAACATCTGCGATACGATCGATGTTTACACAGGAGATACAACTCATACTATGTTAACGTATATTGATTCCGTCGAATTCAATATCGGTGTTAGCACACCGGAGGCGGATCAAACGATCAATACAGTTTTCTCTTGCACGAGCCACCCTGCAAACTTCTCCTATATATTAAGTAAGAACACTGCTACCTATAAAGAATATGCCTGCAAATTTATTGTTGCAGGATTACCGGTAGGGATCTACCCTATAAATATCACAGCTACAGATAATGGAGTTCCAGAAGCGATAACAGAAAGAACCGTTTATATCAGAAACAACTATGATGCTTCTCTCGCAGTGGGAATTAGTAATATTGTTCAGCCTTCATCCATTTCTATTTATCCGAATCCTGCAAATGAAACCATCGTTGTAAAACACAATTTCACAAGTGCTTCAATATTGACATTATCAAATATGCTAGGCCAGAATGTTATGACAGTTCAATTGACTACACAACAGCAATCGGTTGATATCAGCAGTTTGATCAATGGAGTTTACTTTGCCACAATAACAAGCAAAGAAGGGAAAAGCAAAACAATTAAGATCATAAAAAAATAAAATAAAGAAATAACACAAAATTACTCCACTGAAAAGCCCCGATATTTTATCGGGGCTTTTTGGGTTTTAATAATAATATTTTTATTTATTTGGTTGCAAGTCGATA
>JAPLDC010000157.1 GCA_026391935.1 Bacteroidota bacterium
AGCACCTGTCGAATTAGCAAATCAAGCAACGCCAAGTAATTTTACGCACAATACCTGGTTATCAAAAGACAGTAAAACACTTTTTACAACAGATGAAGTACCGAATTCTTTTTTGACAGCTTTTGATATTTCAAATCTTTCTGCAATAAATGAATTGGATCGAATACAATCTAGTCCGGGTTCAAATGCTTATGTGCACAATGTTCACATCATCAATGTTGCAGGAAACGATTATGCTGTTACATCGTGGTATAGTGAAGGATTCACGATAACAGATGTTGGCCGTCCTCAGAACATGATTCAGGTTGGTAATTATGATACGTATACTTCTTTGTGCAATGGTGAAACAGGAGCATGGGGTGTTTACCCTTATTTACCATCAGGAACAATTGTGGTTTCAAATATTGACGAAGGTCTTTATGTGGTTACTCCAACGTATGTGCGAGCCTGTTATTTAGAAGGCGTTGTTACTGATTTTACTTCAGGACTTCCGATGAACGGAGTAAAGGTTCAAATATTGACAACTGCTGGTCAGGATGTTTCAACGATCTCCGGAGATTATAAAACCGGGATTGCTTCTCCGGGTGGTACTTATAGCGTAACCTTCTCAAAAGCAGGATATAATCCTACAACTATTTCAGGAGTTTCATTAGCTGCAGGAGTTGTTACAAATTTAAATGCAACATTAACTGTTGCTAGCTCTTTTGCATCAACAGGACAAGTAAAAGATTTGACCACAGGATTAGGAATAGCAAATGCAAATGTTAAAATTGTGAGTTCAGATTATAATCTTCAAACAACCACGGATGCAAGTGGAAATTTTAATTTCCCAAGTGTATTTACAGATAACTATAATGTAATAGCATCGAAGTGGGGATACGAAACATCTTGTGCAAACCAAACAATAAATTCGGTAACGGGTTCAATTACGATTCAATTATCGAAAGGATATTATGATGATTTTTCTACTGACCTTGGGTGGACAGCTGCCTCAACAGTTACATCCGGAGCATGGGAGCGTGGTGTTCCATTAGGTACTTTTAATAATTGTATACCTGCAAATCCGGGTTTAGACGATACTACTGATTGTTCTAATATGGCTTTTGTTACGGGCAATACAGGTGTTACTGCTTCCGACCAGGATGTTGACGGAGGAAGCACAACCTTATCTTCTCCGATTTTTAATTTATCTACTTATATAGATCCATTCATAAATTATTCTCGATGGTTCTATAATGCCGGTGGAACAGGTACTCCGAACGATTCTTTGAATATTTATTTAAATAATGGTTCTACAACTGTTTTAGTTGAAACGGTGATTGGCTCCTCACTTTTAAATTCTACGTGGGTACAAAAATCACTTAAAGTTTCGGATTATATTTCTCCTACCGCTACCATGAAAGTGATTGTAAGGACTGCTGATATTACACCAGGGCATATTGTTGAAGCAGGTTTCGACAAGTTTTATGTTGTGGAAGGACCAGCCGGAATAAACGAACATTCAAGTCAATATAATTCAAGTGTGAATGTTTATCCGAATCCATTTACAAATGAAATTGCTGTTACTTATGAATTAAAAAATAAGTTGACAACCGATGCATCGATAATAATAACAGATGTTACAGGTAAAAAAGTTTTGACATATCCGCTGACACAAATAAAAGGTACAGTGAATATCAATCCGGTTATCAATACCGGAATTTACTTTGTCAGAATAATGAATGGTGATGAAGTTATTATGCCGGTAAAGATCCTGAAAATGAAATAAAAAAATGCTATAAAAATCCCGTCAGGTATT
>JAPLDC010000101.1 GCA_026391935.1 Bacteroidota bacterium
TGCGGGATCAAAAGCGGTAAAGAATTTTTTAAGGAAAGAAGAGTCAATCGCCTCAATTGTTGACAGCATAAATTCTACACGATTACATGTAGAAAGATAAAGCAACTCTTCAATATTAAGAGTAGATTTCAAAGAATCGAAACGCTCTTTCACTTGACTTTCATCAATGTGAAGTTTACCGATATCTTTGATATCGATATTTTTGTGCGTGAAAGCTATAATTTTAAACTTGCTCAACATAATCTTTTGTTTTACACTACAAAATTGGGAATCTAATGCAATATTATTGTCACACTAGTGTCAGAACGCTTAATTAGAAAGATTATAAATAAAAGCGCTAATTTGATGCAAAAAAATGGCCTGTGTAAAGAGGGATATTCTCTTTCAAATCCTCTAAATATAAATTACAGTATTTTTGCTTCCGAGCCTTCCCAAAAACAAGAATTTAAAATTTTGCAAAAAAAACGAATTTTAGGAGTTTTTTAGGAGTTTCTGAGATAAAAGTGAGAGTTTTTTTCAAAAAAACACCTCTTTCTCCTATTTTTCACCCTTTGTCCTAATAAATAAAAATTATAATATCTGATTTTTCCGAAAATGAGCGGGCTTTAATCTCAGGTGTATTCGGGCAACAAAAACGGGCAGCCCTTATTATTATTAACATTTATTTGTGAATTATTTTGTTAGAAATAAAAATGTGCTTATCTTCGCGTCCCGTTTTAAGAAAAACAGGACAATTTTAGTACATAAATTAATATTTAAATACAGTGGAAGCAATAAGTTACAAAACGGTTTCAGCAAGTAAAGAAACTGTTACAAAAGGGTGGATCTTAATAGATGCAGAGAACGAAGTATTAGGTCGTTTAGCGTCAAAAGTAGCCTATGTTTTAAGAGGAAAAGATAAAGTTAACTTCACTCCTCACGTTGATACCGGTGACAATGTGATCATCATCAATGCAGAGAAGATCAAATTAACTGGAAACAAAGTTTCTGAAAAAGAATACGTTCGTCACACTGGTTACCCAGGCGGACAACGTTTTGCTACTCCTAAATTGTTGTTTACTAAAAAACCGACAGAGGTTATTAGAATGGCAGTGAGTGGTATGTTACCTAAAAACAAATTGGGTGATGCCTTGAGAAAGAATGTATTCATTTATGCAGGTGCAGAACATCCACATGCAGCTCAACAACCAAAAGAAATCAAATTAAATACAATTAAATAAGAAAATGGAAGTAGTAAATACTCTTGGTAGAAGAAAAACCGCTGTAGCACGTGCATATGTGCAAAAAGGAAGTGGCGAAATTGTAATCAACAATAAAGATTACAAAGCGTACTTCACAACATCCGTTTTACAATACAAAATTACACAGGCTTTTGGTGTTACAAAAACACAAGATCAGTTTGATGTAAAAGTAAATGTAAAAGGGGGCGGGGTAACAGGACAAGCAGAAGCTGTTAGATTGGCAATTGCTCGTGCTTTAGTAGAAACGGATGCAAATCTTAAACCTTTATTGAAAGCTGAAGGATTAATGACACGTAATCCTAAAATGGTTGAACGTAAGAAACCGGGGCAGAAAAAAGCTCGTAAACGTTTCCAATTCAGTAAGCGTTAATATTTGGTTTGCAAAATTATTTTTGCATACTCTATATAAGGAACATCTATCAAAAAAAGTATTAATCAAATTAATAAAGACTCAATGTCATCAAGAACAAATTTCACTGAATTATTAGAGGCCGGTTCTCATTTCGGTCACTTAAAAAGAAAATGGAATCCAGCAATGGCTCCATATATCTTCACAGAAAAAAATGGTATTCACATTATCGATCTAAATAAAACTGTTGTAAAAGTTGATGAAGCAGCTGATGCTTTGAAACAAATTGCAAAATCAGGTAAGAAAATTTTATTTGTTGCTACAAAAAAACAAGCAAAAGATATCGTTGCCGATAAAGTGAAAGCGATTGGTATGCCTTATGTTACTGAGCGTTGGCCTGGTGGTATGCTTACCAACTTTGCTACTATCCGTAAAGCTGTTAAAAAAATGGCTACTATCGATAAAATGAGCACTGACGGAACTTTTGACAATATTTCTAAAAAAGAAAAATTACAAATTTCTCGTGAGAGAGCTAAATTAGAGATCAACTTAGGAAGTATCGTAGATCTTAGCCGCCTACCGGCAGCTTTATTTATTGTAGATATTTCAAAAGAACATATCGCTGTTGCTGAAGCAAAAAGATTAAACATCCCAACCTTTGCAATTGTTGATACGAATTCAGATCCAAATGCTGTTGATTTTGCAATCCCTGCAAATGATGACGCTTCAACTTCTATCGCTTTAATTACAGGTATCATTACCAAAGCAATTGAAGAAGGACTAGCTGAACGAAAAGTAGATAAAGAAACTGCGGCTGAAGAAAAAGAAGGTGTAAAATCTTCACGAACAGAAGCTGAACAATTAAGTGATGGTGCCAAAGTAAGATCATCAAATGATGGAGAAGCAAAAGGGCCAGGAAAAAAACCAAGAAGAAAAATAAACAGTTAATTAATACAAAAAACGTCCCGACAAAATCGGGACATTTTTTAATAAACTAAAACTCATGACAACAATGACAATCACAGCAGCAGATATTAATAAGCTTAGACAAATGACCGGTGCAGGAATGATGGATTGCAAAAAGGCATTAACTGAAGCGCAAGGAGATTTCGAAAAAGCTATTGATGAACTTCGCAAAAAAGGACAAAAAGTTGCAGCAAACCGTGGCGACAGAGAATCTAAAGAAGGTGTGGTTCTTGCTAAAGTTACTTCTGATAACAAACGTGGTGTTGTTTTAGCAGTAAACTGCGAAACAGATTTCGTGGCGATCAATGCTGATTTCATTAAAATGACTACAGCAATCATTGATATAGCAGTTGAAAAAAACGCAAAAACTGCTGATGAAATAAAAGCTTTGCCATTTGACGGTAAAATTTCCGTTGGTGAAAAATTAATTGAGCAAACAGGTGTTATCGGAGAAAAGATCGAATTAACAAAATTTGAAGTGGTTGAGGCTCCTTTTGTATTGGCTTATATTCACCCGGGAAATAAATTAGCAAACATAGTAGGATTCAGTTCTGCTTCAGTGAAAGCTGATGTTGCAAAAGATGTTGCGATGCAAGTTGCTGCAATGGCTCCTGTAGCTGTTGACAAAAGTGATGTTGATGCAGATACCATCAAACGTGAAATCGAAATAGGGAAAGAACAAGCGCGTGAAGAAGGAAAGCCGGAAGAAATGCTTGAAAAAATAGCAATGGGTAAATTGAACAAGTTCTACAAAGAATCTACTTTATTGAATCAGGAATTTATCAAGGATAACAAAAAAACCATCGCACAATATTTGAGCGATTCGGAAAAAGGATTGACGGTTACAGGATTCAAACGAATCGCTTTAAGCTAATTCAGTATTGATTTTAAGTCCCGAATTAATTCGGGACTTTTTTTTGGGCACGCATCACCATTTTTTATTTTAAATTAATTACCGACCTTTAAACTTTCAATTCAAAAAAATCCAAGCATCCATGAAATATAAACGTATACTTCTGAAACTTAGTGGAGAGTCACTAATGGGAAACAAACAATTTGGTATTGATCACGATCGTTTAACAGAATACGCCTCTCAAATTAAAGAAGTAGCAGACATGGGTGTTCAGGTTGCCATTGTTATCGGTGGCGGAAATATTTTCAGAGGAATACAGGCAGCAGAAGGCGGAATGGACAGAGTGCAAGGTGATTATATGGGAATGTTGGCAACGGTAATCAATTCAATGGCACTTCAATCATCTCTAGAAAAAGCAGGTGTAGAAACCCGTTTACAATCCGCCATAAAAATGGAAGAAATCTGCGAAGCATTCATCCGCAGAAAAGCTGTTCGGCACTTAGAAAAAAACCGAGTAGTGATTTTCGGAGCCGGAACGGGAAACCCTTATTTTACTACTGATACAGCTGCAACGTTGCGTGCTATTGAAATTGAAGCAGACGTTGTATTAAAAGGAACACGCGTGGATGGTATATATACTTCAGATCCGGAAAAAGATAAAACTGCAACAAAATACGATACGATCTCATTTGAAGAGGTATATGCAAAAGGCCTTGAAGTGATGGATATGACTGCTTTTACGTTGTGTAAAGAAAACAAACTACCGATCATTGTTTTTGATATGAACAAAAAAGGAAATTTAAAACGTTTGGTGGAAGGTGAAAAAGTGGGGACATTGGTAGAGTTTTAATATACTATACTACTCTTATCTTACAAGACAGGAGAGAATAAAAAGAAAAAATCCTACATTTGTAATAGTAAAAAGTACTTGCTACTTAATACTTGATACTTAATACTTAGAAAAATGAACGAAGACATTCAATTTATATTAGACAATGCAAAAGAGCAAATGGAAAAAGCTCTTTCACATTTGGAGGCAGAACTGGTAAAGGTACGTGCCGGAAAAGCAAGTCCCACAATGCTTGAAAGCATTTCTGTAGATTATTATGGAGCGCGAACACCGCTAAGTCAAGTTGCAAGTGTCAATACTGCTGACGCACGCACACTAGTGATACAACCTTGGGAAAAATCAATGCTAACTCCTATAGAGAAGGCGATCATGGCAGCGAATCTAGGATTAAATCCACAGAATGACGGTGTATTGATACGTATTCTTGTGCCTGCACTTACGGAAGAAAGAAGACGCGATCTTGTAAAAAAAGCGAAATCAGAAGCTGAAAATGCGAAGGTTGTTTTGCGTACTGTAAGAAAAGAAGCGAATGAAGAATTAAAAAAACTTCAAAAAAATGGAACACCTGAAGATGAGGTTAAGAGCTCCGAAACAGTTGTTCAGACGCTAACAGATGGATTTGTAGTTAAATGCGATAAACATTTAGAGATCAAAGAAAAAGAAATTATGACGGTTTAATTTGAAAATGTATCAAATTGAAAATAAAAAAATGAAATAAGAACTCTGCTTTTTGCGGAGTTTTTTTATGCCCACACTTTTGTACCTTCAGTACAATTTTTGCAGATGTCGATTTCGGAGCGAGAACGCAATACGGAAGCTCTGAAATTTTCATACTTCTCCCCCTTCCACATTTCCTTAAATGAATTTGTTTTTAAATCTCCCATTTGATGTTGCGCATCTTTATCGAAACAACATGGAACAACCAGTCCATCCCAGGTAATAACCGTTGAATGCCATAATCTCCAGCAATGGTCTAACATTTTATTTTTTATTGCATATGTCCCATCAGCACTTTTTTTGTAACGTGAATATTTTTCAATGGTAGGAATTAATTTATTTCCATTCACATAATCATACATCTGTGCTGTTTTAAAACACACCTCATCCACTCCGATCTTTTTTGCTAATGCTTCAACATCTTTTATCTGATGTTCATTCGGTTTAACTACCAAAAACTGAAAAATAACATGTGGTGTTCTTGATCTCAATTTCTTTTTCCACATAATTATATTTTCTGTTCCTTCAATCACTTTTTTCAAGTCGCCACCGATCCTATACTGCTCATAGGTTTCCTGAGTGGTACCATCAATGGAGATGATCAATCTGCTCAAACCGCTTTCAACAGTTTTGCGAGCCATCTCATCATCCAGATAATGAGCATTGGTAGAAGTGGCTGTATAAACATTTTTTGAAGAAGCATAATTTACCATCTCCAGAAATTTCGGATTAAGGAAAGGTTCACCTTGAAAATAAAAGATCAAATAGGAGATCTCTTTGTATAATTCATCAATGGTTGATCTGAAAAAATTGTTTTCAAGCATTCCTGTTGGCCGGGTGAATTCGCGTTTTCCACTCGGGCATTCAGGACATCTTAAATTACAAGAAGTCGTTGGTTCAAACGTAAGGCTAATTGGAACACCCCACTGAATAGGCTTTTTAGTCCACTTGGAGATATAAAAACTCGACACAACTTTTGCAGCATTCCATATTCTGCGAAAAGTAAGTTTTGAGATAAAATTAAATCCGTCTGAAATAGTTGCGTTCAAAAATTTTGCTTTTTGTAAAGATAATGATGATTATTTAATGCAGCTTACCGAAAATAATTTGTGCCCCAGTCTCAATCTAATACAATCACTCTGCTTCGCACCCCCTTTATAAAGTGTGGAATTAACCGAAAATACAAAATAAAACGCCAATAATGAATTATCACTACTGGCGTTCAAAAGAAATAAATATTATTACTTTGTTACTTCAAATTTCCCTCGGTTGATCACCTCTTTCTTTTCATTCACCACATTGTAAATATACATTCCTGTTGAAAACGAAGAGAGTTCAATTGTAACAGCGTTTCCTCTCATTTCAAATGCCCCCACTTTTCGTCCTGCAATATCAAATACTTCAACAGCGGCTGCATTTAAAGAACTGGTAAAACTAATAACGTTTGTTGCGGGATTAGGATAAATTGAAACAGTAGATGGAACA
>JAPLDC010000501.1 GCA_026391935.1 Bacteroidota bacterium
TCAATAAATTTTATATCTTCTTTCTGTAAACTGTGAAATTTTTCGATGTTAGTCTTCGCTTGCTGAATCGCTAGTTTTAATTCATTTGAAACTTTTTTTTCTGCTTCAACAAATTCTTTATCAGTCACAAGAAACTCCTCAAGTTCTACACTATCAAATTGCTTTGTATATTTTTTCAGCGCAACATCACCATTCTTTTTTACATCCGTAAGCACATCCTTCACAATACCTTCAAGTGAAGTGCTTTCAAATACAGGCCTTTTCAATAACTCGTCCCACTCTTTTCTCAATGGATATTTAATAGTTTTCATTTTGATAAATATAAATATTCAATTACAATATCATTTTCTCTATTGGTACAACCAAAATTCCTTCAGCACCTTTTTCTTTTAACTTTTCGATGATATCCCAAAATTCATTCTCATTAACAACGCTATGAACCGAACTCCAACCTTTATCTGCCAAGGGTAAAATTGTCGGACTCTTCATTCCCGGTAAAATTTTACAGATAGCATCCAAATTCTTATTTGGCGCATTTAATAAAATATATTTGTTGTTCTTGGCCTTTTTTGCAGCATTGATCCTGAACAACAATTTATCTAAAACAGCTTTTTGTTCCTTTGATAAACCCTTATTTGCAATCATGACCGCTTCTGATCTAAGGATCACTTCTACTTCCTTCAATCCATTTGTAAACAATGTACTCCCCGAACTTACAAGGTCACAGATGGCATCAGCTAGTCCAATACCAGGTGCAATTTCCACTGATCCGCTTATTTCGTGAATCTCGGAATTTATTTTATTTTCCTTTAAATACTTTTCAAGAACGGTTGCATAACTGGTTGCAATGCGTTTACCTTCAAGATCCTTTACTCCCTTATATTTTTGATTCTTAGGAATAGCAATTGACAAGCGACATTTGCCAAATCCTAAACGATTAACAATAGTAACATCTTTATTTTTCTCTATCACCACATTCTCACCAACAATTCCTATATCAGCAACTCCGTCTTCAACATATTGAGGAATATCATCGTCTCGAAGGAAAAACACTTCCAAAGGGAAATTCACAGCCTCCGCTTTCAATTTATTCAAACCATTATTAAATTCTATCCCGGCCTCTTTTAAAATTTTAATAGAATCTTCATTCAATCTTCCGGATTTCTGTATTGCAATTTTCAGTTTCATATTTCGAATTATTATGTTTTTATACTAATTAAGCCCAAATAAAAAAGGGCCCACCTTTATGGTAAGCCCTTTAGATATATGATATTTTATTATCTCGTGTTTACTTTACACAATACATCTCCGGCTTACCTGTTGAGTAAGTATGGTGATGGTGGATGTGTAACATTGTTTTCATTCTGGGGCAAATGTAGAGAATAAATCAAATACAAAACAAATATATTTTTATAAGCACCATATTTTAAGTATTTTTGAGTAAAACAGACCTACCATGAAATCAAAACTTCTTTCCATAATTCTCATTTCCATTTGCATTTTATCATTTAGATCAGACAAATTAGCCTATCAAATATACGACATCAAAGGGAAAACAAGCAGCTACGAACAATTATTGAAAAGTGCTAAAGACGCTGACATCATATTATTTGGGGAATTGCACAACAACCCTATCTGTCATTGGCTTCAAATTGAACTTACGAAGGATATATATGAATTGAAAAAGGACAATTTAGTTTTAGGTGCCGAAATGTTTGAAGCAGACGACCAGATCGCTCTTACAGAATTTCTTTTAGGAAAAATATCAGATAAAACCTTAAAGGATGAAGTGAAACTTTGGCCTAATTACACTACTGATTACAAACCTTTGTTAATGTTTGCCAAAGAAAAACATTTACCATTTATTGCCGCAAATATACCAAGACGTTATGCAAACATGGTTTACAACAAAGGCCTTGAAAAGCTCGACAGTATTGACCCAGAAGCAAAAAGATGGATCGTTCCTTTGCCAATGAAATACAATGCTAACTTAAAACATTTATTCATTATAATGGATCATATCATAGCAACAATCATCAGGGAATCGAATGGTATTTAAAGCAGGAAAATCCGAATTTGAAAATATTTACAATTGGTTCTACAGAACAAACGGCAATTGATACGCTTGCAAAAGCTGATATCGGGTTGGCAGATTATATTATTTGTACTCCTGAATCAATGACTAAAACACAACAATAAGAAATCAGAAGAAACTACCCTTCTAATTTCCCTTGTAACGTTTCCCAATTTTGCATTTCTGTTTCCAACGCTTTTTTCAGTGCTTCATACTTAGCGAATGCTTCCTTATCATTAACCACTGTTTGATATTGTGATGAATCAGCTAATTTATCATCAACAATTTTTATCTCCATTTCTAATCGCTCTATTTCCTTTTCGGATTTTGCAATTTGACTTGCAATTTGTTTTAACTCCTTTGCACGCTCATCATTCCGGATATCTATTTTAGGTTTCTCTTCCTTTATTTCCACTTTCGCTTTTACAAAAGGACTTTTTGTATTCATATCTGCCAATCGATACATTTTAAGTTTTTCCATAAACTCAACAATGCCACCAAGATGCTCTTTCACTTCTCCGTTCCTAAATTCATACATCTTCTCTGTCAAGTCCGCCAAAAAATCTCTATCGTGAGACACGATGATCGCTGTTCCTTCATAAGCCAAAATAGCCTTTTTCAAAACTTCTTTACTTCTAATATCCAGGTGATTTGTAGGCTCATCGAGTACAAGTAAATTGTATGGCTGAAGCAAAAGTTTGCATAATGCTAATCGCCCTCGCTCACCTCCGCTCAAAACTCTAACCTTTTTATCAATGTCTTCTCCGCCAAATAAAAATGAACCTAACATGGTCCGAACTTGTTTCCTAACATCTCCTACTGCAAGTTCATCTATTGTTTCAAAAACTGTTTTATTAGGATCCAATCGCTCAGCTTGATCTTGTGCAAAATACCCCATCATCACATTATGACCCAGCTGAACTTTCCCTTCAAAATCAACTTGCTGCGCAATCATTTTCATCATTGTACTTTTACCTTCTCCATTTCTACCAACCAATGCTATCTTTTCACCTTTTGCGAGAATAAAATTAGCGCCTTTAAAAATACGCTTGTTGCCATAAACTTTCCCTGCATCTTCAACAGTTACAACAATTTTACCTGAAAGAGCAGGAGGCGGAAAACGAAAAGCCATAGAAGCTGTATCTCCTTCATCTACCTCAACAATATCCATTCTATCTAATTTCTTGATCAAAGATTGAGCAAAAGCTGCTTTACTCGCCTTTGCACGATACTTATCAATTAAAGCTTCCGTTTGATCAATTACTTTCTGTTGATTTTTTGCAGCATTTTCTTGCTGTTCTTTACGCTCCTGACGTAAAACCAAGTATCGAGAATAATTTGTTTTATAATCGTAAATTTTATTATTTGAAATTTCAATTGTCCTGGTTGTTACATTATCCAAAAATTGTCTGTCGTGGCTGATCAACATAACAGAACCAGCAAAAGTTTGCATTGTTTCTTCTAACCATTGGATCGATTCAATATCCAAGTGATTGGTAGGCTCATCCAATAAAAGAATGTCGGGTTTTTGCAAAAGTATTTTTGCTAATTCTATACGCATACGCCATCCACCACTAAATTCAGCTGTCTGACGGTGAAAATCTGTTCTCTCAAAACCTAAGCCTTTCAATATTTTCTCGATTTCCTCTTCCCGATTACTTGCTCCGATAATGTCCATCCGGGTATTGATATCCGTCAACTCAGTGATCAAATTCATATACGCATCACTTTCGTAATCTGTACGGGTTTCCAATTCATGTGAAACAACATTTAAACGTGATTCCAATTTCTGGATCTCCTCAAATGCAGTAGCTGTTTCCTCAAAAACTGTTCGTCCATGCTGATGGATCATGTCCTGTGGCAAATATCCTATACGATAATCATTAGGTTTTGAAATCTCTCCTTTTGTCGGATTTTGAAGGCCTGATAAAAGTTTTAACATGGTTGATTTTCCTGCCCCATTTTTACCTGCGAGACCTATCCTGTCCTTTGGATTTACCAAAAAACTGACATTGTCGAACAAATCATACCCCCCAAAAGAAACTGTTACAGAATTTACTGAAATCATTATTTATTTTTTTTAAGGTGGCGAAGATAAGCAATTTTGTCTTGTATTTACAGTAAAATAGGCAATAAATTGATATGCGAATATGGAGTTATCGTCTTTTTTTCAGATTCAATTTTTAATTTTTAGTTACCTTTAACAAATAAAATTTAAACCATGACATTCAAACAAACTCCTCTACACAGTATTATTAATAATAAATGTCCTCGATGTCATGAAGGAAATTTTTTCATCGTTAACAATCCATATAATTATAAAAAATTTGACAAAATGAATGAGCATTGCCCAGTTTGTGAGGAGCGATTTGAAAGAGAGGTAGGTTTTTATTATGGAGCAATGTATGTAAGTTATGGTATTACAGTTTTTTTCGGAATTATCGTGTTTTCTATAATGTGCCTGTTACTGAATTTTGATACAATTACTTTTTTGTTTGTATTTTCTGCTTTACAGATTATACTGATGCCTATTTTTTATAGAACATCAAGACTAACTTGGATAAATATGTTTGTAAAGTATAAAGAAAAAAAATAGAATATTTTTCGAATTGATTTTCAGGAAGTCAACCTCTATCCATTATCATTACTGAATTAGCCTGGCTCTTTTCTAAGCATTATCTTATTTATTCTGTATAGGAATAGCTCCTTTATTACTTCCCTTTTATTCTGGTGACAAGGGAAGCAAAGGCTTCATAAAATGAAACTTTAAATTTTGTCCTGCTTAATACTGCAGAATTATCAGAATCTTTATTAAGTTTAAAAGAAAATACAAATGAGGAATCAGGCGCATCCCACCCACCAAGCTGTCCAAATCGAATATCATTAAAGAATATCAGAGAATCATGTTT
>JAPLDC010000136.1 GCA_026391935.1 Bacteroidota bacterium
TTTTTTAAAAGGTATAGGATTACTTATTCTGCTTTCTATGGGAATATCAATGGTATCACGTATTGCAAAAAATTTTCAAGATTATTATGTAAATGTGATCACTCAGAAACTGGGAGCACAAATTTATTCTGATGGCTTGAAACATTCCTTGGAACTTCCTTTTCAGGTGTTTGAGGATCAGCGTAGCGGCGAAACATTAGGGAAGTTGCAAAAAGTGCGTACAGATGTTGAAAAGTTGATCATGGCTTTTGTAAGTGTTTTGTTTACTTCGTTGATAGGGATTATTTTTGTCATGATCTATGCAATCAAAATTCATTGGTTGATTGCTGTTGTTTATTTTGCTGCTGTTCCCGTTTTAGGTTTTGTAACTTCTATTCTTAGTAAACGGATAAAAGTAATCCAGAAAAAAATTGTCGGAGAAACGACAGCCCTTGCTGGTTCTACTACTGAGTCATTACGGAATATAGAGTTAGTAAAAAGTTTGGGTTTAGCCGAACAGGAAATAAACCGGTTGAACAGTACGACAATCAAGATACTTGGTTTAGAATTAAAAAAAGTGAGGTATATCCGGAGTATCAGTTTCATTCAGGGCACGTTTGTAAACTTTTTAAGAAGTTGTATCTTATTTTTATTGCTTTTTTTAATTTTCAGGAACCAGCTTACACTTGGGGATCTTTTTTCACTTCAGATCTATTCATTTTTTATTTTTGGACCTCTGCAAGAGCTTGGTAATATCATAAATGTTTATCGTGAAGCGGAAGTATCTCTCGATAATTTTCAGGGTATTTTAGATATGCCCAAAGAAGTAAAACCAAAACATCCCGTGAATATTTTGGGCATTGATAATCTGGAATTTTCAAATATCTGTTTCAAACATCAATCTGCAAGTAATAATGCTTTGGATGGTATTTCATTTCAAACTAAAAAAGGTGAAACGATTGCTTTTGTTGGACCTTCGGGCTCCGGAAAAACCACTTTAGTGAAATTGTTGGTAGGCTTATATCATCCACAAGAAGGTACGATCACCTATAATGGAAATAATTACAATACGATTGACCTGGATCAATTGCGTTCTCAGATTGGTTTTGTAACTCAAGATACACAGTTGTTCTCGGGGACTATAAAAGAGAACTTATTATTCGTTGCTCCTAATGCTACGGATAAAGAATGTATGGATGTGTTGAAAAAAGCTGCCTGCCAGAGTTTACTGGATCGCGCCGATAAAGGTATTGATACGATGATTGGTGAAGGTGGAGTAAAGATCTCAGGCGGAGAAAAACAACGATTATCCATTGCTCGTGCCTTATTGAGGAAACCCTCCTTGCTTGTATTTGATGAAGCGACTTCTTCTTTAGATTCTATTACTGAAGAAGAAATCAGTAATACTGTACGATCGCTTTCTCAAAATCAGGAACAAATTACGATCATGATTGCTCACAGGTTAAGTACGATCATGCACGCAGATAAAATATTCTGTCTGGAAAAAGGAAAGATTATTGAACAAGGAAAACATGATGATTTGCTTTCTCAAAAAGGGTTGTATTATGCAATGTGGCGTCAGCAAATTGGTGAGCGCCATGATTAATTTTTGTTTTCAGACTAATTTATCAAACATTTTGAATAGATTTATACTTTATTAGAATTAAAACTTTTTTTATATAATTTATAACTATGGAAAATCAGAACTACAAAAATCACAGAAGATTTGTACCGATGTATCATTTCTTCTTATTTTCACTTATTATTTTAGTAATCATAGGTGCATGTGTCAATTTGATAAAGTCAATGGGCGATCACGAAAGAATTTATTCAGCGGATCTGATATTTTCTCTTGCAATAGCATCCTTGTTAGGGTTTTTCTTTATGCGGACTTTCGCATTGAAGGCACAAGACCGAGCTATCCGTTCAGAAGAAAATTTGCGTCATTTTGTTTTAACCGGAAAATTATTGGATTCACGCTTGCAAGTAAA
>JAPLDC010000454.1 GCA_026391935.1 Bacteroidota bacterium
TGAAAAATATTCAATATTATCAGGCAAAATATCAAATTCAATAAGCCATTCGTGTGCCCCATTTTCATTACCCTTCATATAAACAGGAGCAGCAGTATATTCAGCAATGCGAGCTCCGGTTTTTTCACAGGCGATAGCCAATGCCTTATCTGCATTATCAACAATTATTTCTTCGCCAAATGCATTCATAAAATGTTTGGTCCTGCCGGATATTTTAAAACGAAAGGGATACACTGAAGTGAATTTAACAGTATCACCCAATCGATACCTCCATAATCCTGCATTGGTAGAAATCACCATTTCGTAATTCACTCCGATTTCGACTTCATTCAAAGAAAGCGTTTTATCACTATTTTGGTTTTCAGTAGCAATAAACTCATAATAAATACCGTAGTCCAACATCAACAATAATTCATCTGAATTCCGTTGATCCTGAATTCCAAAAAAGCCTTCAGTAGAATTGTAAAGTTCAAGATAATTTAAATCTGACTTATTAAAAATGGATCTGAATTGTTCACGGTAAGGATTAAAATTTACACCACCATGAAAATAAACTTCCAGATTGGGCCATACTTCAGCAATAGATTTTTTTCCTGTTTCTTCCAATACTTTTTTCATGATCAACAACATCCATGAAGGAACACCAGCAAGGCTGACCACATTTTCGTTCATTGTAGATCTTGCGATCTTATCCAACTTCTCATCCCATTTATCCAAAAGGGCGATGGACAGATCGGGAGCGCGGAAATATTCCGCCCAAATAGGTAAATTATTTATTACAATGGCAGACAGATCTCCGTTTTGTGATTCATAATTTCCGAAACGATCTGTTTCTAAACTTCCGGCAAGGGCTAAATTTTTTCCTGTAAATAATTGTGTTTCATGGTTGAGAGAACAATGAATGGCGATCATATCCCTTCCTCCATTATAATGACAATTTTCCAAGGACTCCATACTAACAGGAATGAATTTGCTTTTTTCATTTGTTGTTCCTGAAGATTTTGCAAACCATTTAATGTCCGTGTTCCAAAGAATATTTTGTTCACCTCTGCGAATCCTGTCAATAAAAGGGTTTAGCGATTCATAATCCTGAATGGGAACATTATTTTTAAACTGTTCAAGAATAGAGATATTTTTATAATCGTATTTTTTTCCCCATTCAGTATCTTTAGCAGACTGTGTCAACTTTAACAACCATTCATTCTGAACATCATCAGGATATTTCATGAATAGTTCTATCTGATGAATTCTTTTTTTCATCCACCAGGAAGCTATAGAGTTTAAAATTGGCATTCTATTAATTTAAAAAATTTCTATCTAGTTTCTTTATCAGTTAGTGTGTTGACTAGGCTAATTTTGGAAATTAGCCCAGCCTTAGTTAACTTAATTGACCCTTTTAACTATTTCCCTTTTCTATCTACGAAGTACTTCTCCATTTCGCTCAAAGACAAAGTATTGAAACACTCCCCTTTCGTAAGCATCCCTTTACGCGCAACACAGGTTCCAAAATACATATCATGATATCCGGATTTTTCATGGGCATCCGGATTGATAGAAATTTTTACTCCACGCTCCAAACAATAGGAAATCCATCGCCAGTCGATATCCAAACGATAAGGATGCGCATTTAATTCAATTACAACTCCATTTGCTGCGCAGGCCTCAATAATTTTTTTATGATCAATCGGATAGCCGGGGCGTGATAATAATAACCTTCCTGTTGGATGACCAAGTATGGTCGTATACTTATTTTCAATT
>JAPLDC010000520.1:0-943 GCA_026391935.1 Bacteroidota bacterium
TCATAAATCCCAAAGACGTGTTCACCCATTCCTTCTGGGTCATATCAAACGTTTCGGTATCAAATATTTTTTTATAAAAACGCTTAGCAATAGTTCCATAATAAGGGTCAATCAAAATGCACCCGCAACCTTTTACCAATACACGATCCAATTCATTAAAAAACAGATTGGGGTTTGGGAAATGGTGAAAACAATTTATTCCATAGATGGCTCTAACACTTTCATTTTCAAAAGGCATATTTTGTGCATCCACAACCATATCCAGATTTTCTGCCTTTTTAATATCCGTAGAAATAATTTCAGGATATTTCTTTTTAAAGAAACTCACACCTGCACCAATCTCCACTCTTTTATCTTTACTTGAGGAAAAATATTTATTATCCAAATCAACGCATGTATCGTAAAATTCAGAAAAAACATCCCGCATCATTTTTTTCTCATACAACACTTTGCTGTGAATAGAAAGCATTTCTTCACTATCCGGATCTATACCGATCAACCGGGGCTCTTGTAAAAAGGTTCGTATTTTTTTGAAAAGACTCATATCAATTATTATCTGAATTTTTAATATGCGTCAAAATCAAACGCATTAAAACGAACATTTTTAAAATCCAATTTTCTATTTTCTTTCGTCAAGTCCTTAAAAATAAAATTCAGAGGAGAGGGACGCATGCTATCAGGAATATTAAAATAAAGTGAACCTGCCCAATTGATCGAAGCATCAATACCTATCCATAAGTTGACAGGACAAAAACCAATATTCATATTATTGTCGTTCAATGAAATGGCTTCCGGTAGTTTCAATAGTATTGCTTTAATACCAACTTTATCAGTAGCTGTATAAAGTGTATTATCACTTATTCTGTATTTTGATTCAGGATTTGCCATTCGCCAAACGAGTGCTTCTTTGTTCCAATTTTTAACAAACTGAATCGAACTATTT
>JAPLDC010000520.1:952-4288 GCA_026391935.1 Bacteroidota bacterium
TCTGATCTTTCCAAAACCTAATTTCGCAACAAGTGCTCCCACCAATTGAAATCCCAATTTATTTACAAAGCCCGGAGTGCTATTTGCATTTGCTACACCAATAACGAAACCATATCCCTGCTCTATTGCTAATTGGTAAGTCTTATCAGCTAAAGTGCTGAACAACTTTTTTCCCTGATGTTCGGGATGCGTTGCCGTATTCAAAGAAAGCAGACCTTTCTCCTCCTTGCCAAATACATTCGCAATAAAAGGAATCAAAGCATAATGAGCAACCAACACTCCATTTTTATATGCATTGTATCCTACTACTTTTCCCTCCGGATTATTTTTGTATTGCCATTCGATAAAAGCTTCGGAATATTTATTTGCCTTCGGAAAAACAATATGCATAAGTCCGGCAATTTCTTTTATTGCTTTATTATCAGTAGAAACGGGTAAGAATTCGTAGCTCATCTTATTTCAAAACCTCAATTAAACTTTCGCGGTGATTCTTTAATGTTATCCCAAATTTATTAAGATCGTTCTTGGTATCAAATTTAATTAAATGTTTTAAACCCAAAACGCTTTCGGAAGAAACCGGAAGTTTAGCTCCAATCGCTTCAGAAATTTTGCAAATAAAAAATAAAAATGACAATGGAAAGGGAATGAATATTATTTTTTTATTCAAAAGACTTGCAATTTCCTGATAAAACATTTTCATTGTTATTGCTTCCGTTTCAGCAACATGAAATAATCCACAAATATTTTTTTCAAGAGCAGACTCGATCACCAAATAAAGATCTTCAATGTAAATTGTTTGAATTGGCTGAGAGCCTCCACCGATCAAAGGAAACAAATTACTCCTTTTTATTCTGCCGATAATTTCAGAAGCCAGGCCTTTATTTCCAATAACTAAACCGGGTCGCAAAACAATATCTTTTGAAAGATCAAATGCCTTTTCGCATTCCATTTTTGTTTTTCCATAATGCGATACTGCATCCTTATGAGCTGAAAAAGAAGAAATAAACAATGATTTAATATTATTTTTTCTACAAAGCCCGATCAGTATTTTTGTTCCACGGAGATTGATCTCGTTAGCATTCTTATTGTTTTCGAATCGCAAATAAGCACCATGAACCAAATAATCAACAGAAGTAAAATCATTCGCATTAGGTGATTTCTCAAGATCGTATTCAATATATTCTACTCCCTCCAACCTATTTTTAGGAACAGAATGAACTAATGCTTTTACCTTCCATCCCTTACGGAAAAAACTGTTCACCAGATATTCTCCGATAAAACCATTTGCTCCGGTAATAATGATCGTTGGCTTATTCATTTTTTAACGCATTTTTTGCAACATTATATGCATTCGCCATTAAAGTAAAAGTCAATCCTTTTGCAGGCAGATAATTAAATCCCGACCCGTCTGCAACAAAAACATTTTTTGTCCCAGCCAATTTTCCATCCGGATGTAAAGTAAACTCTTCACCATTATTATTAAAAGGCAATGTTCCGGCATAATGAATACTACCGCCATGTGGAGTATGAACTGTTTTCAAAGGCTGACACCCTAATTTTCTCAAAGCCGCTCTTATTTTCCCTTCCCGTAATTCGTTTGTTTTAATTTCCAGGTCTGATAAAATATATTGTCCGGTTAATATATCTCCAGTATATGTATCTGCATTTTTCATCATGCGAATGAACTTAGAGGAAGAACCTTTTTCAGGATGATGAATACCAGCAATAGTAAATGAGGATTGCAAGTATTGCATGATAATCCTTGCATCAGCAAAATTTAGTGGTGTCTCTTTTATTAATTTGAATAACAACAAAGACCTATAACTGAATAAGGCCGCCATTCCGACATCAAAATTATCTTTCTTTTCATCCAGGTATAAAACTAATTGCCCTAAGCTGGTTTTGTTCTGTTCAATTTCTTTTCCAAGCATTCTCCATTGAATGGTTGGAATGTAACAATACGGATTGCAAATAACCGGCAACTGAACTTTTTTGTGATTGAAGGAACGAATTACAATTCTGGCTGTTCCCAAAACACCTGGAGCTAAAATTAATTTTTTACAAGTAAATATTTGTTCTTCGTTGGTATCTGTTCTTTTCACGATCACATCGATACCCGCATCGTGTTCAACAAATTTCAGTACCAAACAATTTTTATGATAGCTAAAATTCGGCCTTCCTTTCAGCTGATCAATAGTCATCCAGGAACGATAAGACGATCTGTCTTTATCAGACCAAAAATCCATATCCTTATATTGAACAGCAGAACGACCGTCTTTTTCTTTTGTCAATAATGCCAAAGCAGAACGACCTAAAAAAACTCCTTTCGAATTCAGACTATTTTTTTGTTTGTCGTAGGCTGAAAAAACTCCATTCAGATTTTGTTCGAGCTCCGAAACAGGCATCACATTTTGAAGATCCCGCAAACAATATGGAGAACCATCATCCTTGGCTCCGGATATTCCAATATTAGCCGCTACCGCTTCATAAGCCTTCATCATTTCCGACTCTTTTAACCCGATCGCCTCCAATTCCGGTTTAGAAAAAACATAACAACCTAATCCCCAGCCACCACCTAATCCGCCTGTAGCAAGACTTTCCATCGGCTTAAAGGAATCCGATTCAAATGGAATATATTTTTCGGCAAACCGCGTTAAAAAATTGCGTGGTGGTGTTAATTGCGAGCCAACTTTAGATGTCTCCCATGGAATACCTTCAAATTGTTTCCCTAAAAAATATTCGTGCTGCAGCTTTTCTTCCTTCCGGATAGATATAAAATCTTTATTCGGAATGATCTCTTTATATTGCTCGTCTTCAATTCCTATATCCAGCATGGCGACATTCACTCCTGACTCGATAAGTGAATGAGCAGCAATAGCACCTGTAGCACCCGAACCTACAACTATATAATCGTGAGTCAACTGCATTTCCGTTTTATGTTATTTACGATCATCATTCCCGCAACTGCTCTTGCCACCGCACGCATACCAACAACTATTATTTTGAATAAGTAAAAAAAAGAAAACTTTCTCGATAAAAAATAAGAAGTATAATTTGGTGAGGCTTCCAAAATAGCAAGCATTGTAAATATTTTTCTTCTCGTATTATTATTCGGATCCTTTAAAGCTAAAGCTGCATCAATACAAGCCATTCTTCCTTTTCCTTTCATCATGCTGCTCCATAACTTTTGCTCATAGTCAGAGAACTGAATATTCAATTTTTGCATTGCCTCCGCATATGTATTTTTTTCAGGATCCTGAATGGCTGTGCCCAACAAATAATTTCCAATTTGTCCGGCTTCAAAAATAAAAACACTTTTATTTTCCATTTATGCTT
>JAPLDC010000103.1 GCA_026391935.1 Bacteroidota bacterium
TCTCCACTCAGTCCAACTTCGCCTGCAAAACAAACTTTCGGAGAGATGGGCATATCTTCATTGCTGGAAAGAACTGCACAAACAAGTGCCAGATCAATTCCCGGATCTTCCACCTTTATTCCTCCTGCAATGTTCAAGAATACATCTTTCACGCCCAATCTGAATCCGCATCTTTTTTCTAAGACTGCCAGTAACATCGCCAGCCTTCGTAGATCAAAACCTGTTGATGAACGCTGTGGTGTGCCATATGCAGCACTACTCACCAATGCTTGTGTCTCAATTAACATTGGTCGCATTCCTTCCATGGTTGCAGCAATTGCCACTCCGCTAACCAATTCTTCTCTTGCAGTAATTAATATTTCGGATGGATTACTTACTTCTCTCAATCCGCTTCCTTGCATTTCGTAAATTCCTAATTCGTTTGTTGAGCCAAAACGATTTTTTGCAGTTCTTAATAACCGATACACATGATTTCTGTCTCCTTCAAATTGAAGCACCGTATCCACCATATGTTCTAAAACTTTTGGTCCGGCTAAACTTCCGTCTTTTGTAATATGACCAATTAAAAAAACAGGTGTGCTACTTTCTTTTGCGTAACGCAATAGTTCGGCAGTACATTCGCGAATTTGTGAAACACTTCCCGGTGAAGATTCAATATGAGCAGAGTGTAATGTTTGAATAGAATCGATGATCAC
Source organism: Bacteroidota bacterium (assembly GCA_026391935.1). Lineage (GTDB taxonomy): Bacteria > Bacteroidota > Bacteroidia > 2-12-FULL-35-15 > 2-12-FULL-35-15 > 2-12-FULL-35-15. Next base: position 696 of record JAPLDC010000103.1, read on the forward strand.
AAAATTCGGTTCTAGCATTTCTATTTGCTTGAAAATATTTTGTGTCGATGTCTCCGTTAAAATATAACAATTCGGATTGTTCATTCCGATACGTTCGGCACGCATACGGATTTGCTGTTCACTTTCTTCACCCGAAACATAAAGTACTTTTAAGTCCTTCATGTTTATTGCAACCTGCAGCATAAGTGTGGATTTTCCTATTCCGGGTTCTCCACCAAACAATGTTAATGATCCGGGAACCAAACCGCCACCAAGCACACGCGACAATTCTTTATCATAGATAGGAATGCGGTAATGTTCTGATAGATTTATTTCAGTAACCAGTTGAGGCTTTGAAGCACGTTGTGTGCTTGTGCTAGCAATACCCGGAGTTTTAACATCGTCACCTTTGGATACAACTTCTTCCACATACGTGTTCCACTCATTACAAGACGGACATCTACCTATCCATTTCGCGGACTGTGTTCCGCAGTTTTGACAAAAGAAAGATGTTTTCGTTTTAGCCATTTTTTATTTTATTCTCAATTGCAGTTGTAGAAAACCCTTCCAAAAATTCGATCGTTCTCACTTCTCCTCCATTCGCTTTCACAATATCAGAGCCAACAATATATTTCTTACTTTCTTTATTTTTTTCATTTTCATCATAATCTGCACCTTTAACCAATACATCCGGATTAACAAGTTTGATCAATTCCAGAGGAGTTTCTTCATCAAAAATTATGACGCTACTTACAAAATGAAATGATGCTAAAATAAGCGCACGTGTTTGTTCATCCTGTAAAGGACGAGAATTGCTTTTTCCTAATCTTTTTACCGATGCATCACTATTTATTCCAACTACAAGTCTCCCTCCTAAATCACTCGCCTTAGCAAGATAATCGATATGTCCACGATGAATGATATCAAAACATCCATTTGTAAAAACTATTTTGTTCCCTTTAAATCGCCATACAATAAGAGGAATTGCTGCTGTTTCCAAAGTAAAAATTTTGGATTGAATAATTTCCAATGCTGGAAGTTTATGTATGTAAGGAACCATTTTGAAAATAAAAATTTGAAATGAAATTATGTATTCTGTTTTGATTCTTTATTTAAAACAGCTAATAGAATTAATGAGATAAGACCAAGCGAAATGATGAGAACAAATTGAGATGTCCAAACAGCCCAAGCAAAGGCAAAGGCAACTGGTTTCCCAATCAAATAAACCGTTGTAAGGATTTGAATTACAATAAGCTGATAAGCACCTGTACCACCGGGAACAGCGATTACACCAAGGCTACCAAACACTACAATTACTATTGCAACCATCACTGAAAGTTGACTTGTTCCTTCAAAAGCAAAGAAGCAAACATACACCTGAAGGATGTACATGATCCAGATAAGAATTGTATGGATAACAAACCAAACAGGTTGATTCACATTTTTGATACTTACTAAACCAGCCCACAATCCTCTGATAAAACCCATTATTTTTCCTGATACAAGGCTTTGAATTTTTTTACGAAAATAATAAAATGCAACTGCTATTATAAGAAGTGTAATTGAGGCAATGATCACAAACATTTGTTTTTGCATCAGTGAATGAAAATTTTCGGCAACGGTATTAAATATCAGATCATTTGCGATTCCGGATATACGATTGAATTCTATTCCTAAGGCAGCAAAAAAGATCAGGATCAGACAGACTACATCTAAGGCTCGCTCTGAGATCACTGTTCCAAAACCTGTCGTGAAAGGCACTTTTTCATACTTTGTCATCAATCCACAGCGAGAGATTTCACCTAAACGAGGCAAAGCAAAATTTGCAAGATAACCAACCATCACAGAAAAAAAAGTGTTTGATGTTTTAGGATTATAACCCAAAGGATTTAAAAGTATTTTCCAGCGAAGCGCTCTGAACAGATGACTTAATCCGCTTATTATGATAGAAAGAAAGATCCAAAAATAATTTGCATTCGCCAACGAGATCTTAATATTCGCAAATTCTTCATCCGTAGTATTCCTCAATGCCAGCCATATTAATGCAACCCCTAATCCTAAAAAGAACAGGAATTTTAATATGTTGAGCATTTGATTTTTCAAAATACTTATCGTAAGGTATTGGTTTTTGTATCGGGAAAAATGACTGTAGGCTTAAATTTTTTTGCTTCTTCAAAATCCATCATGGCATAAGAAACAATGATTACCTGATGGCCAACTTTTACTTTTAAGGATGCGGGGCCATTCAAACAAATTACACGGGAACCGCGCGCTCCTTTTATCACGTAGGTAGTAAAGCGTTCCCCATTGTCATAATTAAAGATATCTACCTTCTCATTCTCGATGAGATTTGCCGCCTCCATTAAGTTTTCGTCAATCGTTACTGAACCAATATAATCCAGATCGGCTTGAGTAACACTTACGCGATGTATTTTCGATTTTAAAACTTCTATTTGCATAATGGGTGCAAAACTAAATAAATAAATTTAATTGAGCGGTAGGTTTTTAGACGGAAGACAGATTTATTAATACAAAACAACATTATCAATCAATCTGACCTCTCCGATCTTAACCGCAATACAAGCCACAGCATTTTTTACTTTTTTCAAATCGTTTAAGGGCTGCAGCGTTTCTGCATCTACAATTTCGAGGTACTCAAGCATTATCGAGGGCTCTTTTAAGATTCGGGCTTCGGCATTTGCCTTTAACTCGCTAATTGGGCTTGAATTATATTGTTCCTTTATCTTAAAAAGGGTTTTGGAAATGATTGAAGCGATGTCTCTTTCATTGGTCGTAAGCCGTTCATTTCTGGAGCTCATCGCCAATCCATTCGGTTCGCGCAAAATTGCACAAGGAACGATCTCAATGGGTAACTTTAGCTGCGCTACCATACTTTTTATGATCGCCAGCTGCTGAAAGTCTTTTTGTCCGAAATATGCCTTTTGCGGTTGTACTATCCGAAACAATTTGCTCACTACCTGAGCCACACCATTAAAATGACCCGGACGATGTGCTCCTTCCATTACTTTTTCAAGCAGTCCGAAATCAACCTCTTTCCCTTCTGTCCAACTTTTATCTTCTACTTTTTGTCGTTTTAGCGCTAATTCTCTTTCAGTATACATTTCCATGACTTCAGGGACGAAAACTATATCACAATCAGCCTTTTCAAGCATTAGACAATCATTTTCAACCGTTCTGGGGTATTTATCAAGGTCTGATAAATCATTAAATTGGGTTGGGTTTACAAAAATACTACAAAACACAACATCGCAGGCTGCTTTTGCCTTATTTACAAGAGAAATATGGCCTGCATGAAGCGCTCCCATAGTGGGAACAAAACCAATAATTTTTTTTTGGTCTCGTATACTAATCAGGTGACTTTTAAGTTGTTCTATTGAATTAAAAATGATCATTAATCAAAACACAAGTTATCATTAGCGAAAAGAGTATAAATACCCTCCTTTTTCCGATAAAAGTGGCCAAATCTAATATTAATACTTTGAAATTACGGAAATTTTTACTTACTTTTGTATACTTTTTAAAAACCTAACCTTAATTCGATCTTATGAAGAAGAAAGCTAGAGTTCTTTTTGTATCTCAAGAAGTTACCCCGTATTTAGATGAAACACCTATGAGTGTTATCGGACGAAAATTACCACAAGGAATTCAGGAACGAGGCAAAGAAATCAGATTATTCATGCCCAAATTTGGAATCATCAATGAAAGAAGAAATCAACTTCACGAAGTAATTCGTTTATCTGGAATGAATCTTATCATCGACAACAATGATCACCCGCTAATTATTAAAGTTGCCTCCATTCAGGCAGCTCGTATGCAAGTCTATTTTATTGATAATCAAGAGTATTTTGAACGCAAACATGTTTTAACTGACAAAAAAGGTGATCATTTTGCTGACAATGACGAGCGTGCAATTTTCTTTTGCAGAGGGGTTATTGAAACTGTTAAGAAATTAGGCTGGTCGCCTGACATCGTTCACCTTAATGGTTGGATGACAAGTTTAACAGCTCTTTATTTGAAAAAATCCTTTAAAGACAACCCTTTGTTTGCTGAAACAAAAATTGTTTATTCGGTTTATGACGATGAGTTTCCTACAGCATTAAACAAAGATTTCGCTAAAAAAGTAATTCACGAAGGCGTTGAAAAAACAGATGTAGAACATTATAAAAATCCTACCTTTGTGAACGTAAGTAAAGTTGCTATCGATTTTTCTGATGGTATCATTAAGGGAAGTGCAAAAATTAATTCGGATGTAGAAAAACACATCAAAAAATCCGGCAAACCATATTTGGATTTTGTTGCCGGAGAAAATAACGAATACATTGATGCTTACTCTGCATTTTATGATGCTGTGTTGGAAGAAGTAGCAGAAATGGTTGACTAAAAAATTTTTATGAATATACAGATCAGCATACCTCAGATTTTGTCTCGAGCAATCTGGACAAAATTTTTTTTAATACTATCCATTGGTGTTAGTATATGTTTAACATCCTGCAATGAATCCAGCGTGGTTGGATTAGATGTTCAACCAGAACATGATTTACTAAATGTAGGATATCAGGATACAACATCCGTTTATACCAAAACTGTAAAAGGAGATTCACTCATTACCGATGAAAAATTAATTACAAACGGTATCGGGTTAATCGGAAAATATATCGATCCTATTTTTGGTACTTCTACCGCTTCCATGTACACACAAGTAAGATTACCAAGCGATCTTTCCACATCATCATTTGGAACTTCGCCGGTATGCGATTCAATAATTCTTTCACTAGTTTACGAAGGAATAGCTTATGGTAAAAAGGATATGAAGCAGCAAAAGCTCAATGTATACCAGGTTACCGAAGCACTTAGTACCGGAAACACTTATCACTCAAATAACACTTTGAGTAAAAACTCAACAGATCTTACTGCTGCGAATGGATATGTGTTCTATCCCCGCCCTACTGACAGTGTAACTACTATTGGAGGACTAAGATTAAAACCACAATTAAGAACATTACTTGACAATACATTCGGGCAATTGCTTTTGAATAATGGAGCAGCAGGAAATTTATCTAACAATGCCGCTTTTCAGAGTTTATTTAATGGACTGTATATCACCACTGAAAACACAACAGGATTATCATCTGAAGAAGGAAACATCCTTCATTTTAAAATGGGAGAATCCACTATAAGATTATATTACCATAACAGCAATGCAACAAACAATGATTCTCTTTTTTATGATTTTAGTTTAGGAAGTGTTGCCCGTTTCAATCATTTTGAACACGATTATACAGGGGCTATTTCAGACCTTTCAACTCAGATCAATTCGTCAACATCATTACAAAATAATACCGTTTATGTTCAATCCATGGCTGGTGTAAAAACAAAAGTAGATTTTCCATTTTTGATGAATTGGATTAAAGACGGAGCAATCGCAATAAACAAAGCAGAGTTAGTAATTAACGCGGATACCAGTGTTGTAACATACAACATTGATACCTTTGCTGCACCTGCTGCATTAATATTGTTTGGAATAAATGATGACGGAACATCGTATGTCATTCCTGATGCATTTGAGGGCTCAACCTATTTTGGTGGAACACTTATCACTGGAGCAGTGCAATACCGCTTTAATATTGCCCGCTACATTCAACAAATTCTTGATGGCGACAGACATAATAACGGATTGTATGTCATTGCATCCAACGGTGCTGTGTTTGGCAACAGAGTTGTATTAAGCGGAGGAGCTTCTGGCAGTATCCGCCCAATGAAATTAAACTTAACATTTACAAAATTACATTAACAGATGTGTGGAATAGTTGCATATATCGGAAATAAACAAGCTTACCCTTTTTTAATTAAGGGATTAGAACGACTTGAATACAGAGGCTACGACAGTGCTGGAATAGCTTTACTCGATGAAAACCAATTAAACGTATACAAGTGTAAAGGTAAAGTTATTGATCTGCATAATTTTATTGGTAACAAGAATACAAAAGGAACAATTGGTATTGGTCACACGCGCTGGGCTACACATGGTGTTCCTAATGATGTAAATGCACATCCTCATTATTCTGCTTCGAAAAACATGGTAATGATTCATAATGGAATCATTGAAAATTATGGACCGTTAAAAGCGGAATTAATGAAACGTGGGCATATTTTTTTAAGTGATACTGATACCGAAGTCCTGATTCATTTGATTGAAGATATACAGGAAAAAGAAAATGTACGCCTTGGTGAAGCAATTAGAATCGCCTTGAATCAAGTAGTTGGCGCTTATGCAATCGTGATATTATCAAAAAATAATCCGGACGAATTATTTGCAGCAAAAAAAGGCAGTCCAATGGTCATTGGAATTGGGACGGATGAATTTTACATCGCTTCCGACGCAACACCAATTGTCGAATACACTAAAAATGTTGTGTATCTGGAAGATGAAGAAATTGCATTTATTGAACGTGGTAAAGAATTAAAAATAAAAACTATAAAGAATAAAACAAAAACGCCATATGTTCAGGAACTCGAATTAAAACTGGAAGCTCTGGAAAAAGGTGGTTACGACCATTTCATGCTCAAGGAGATATACGAACAACCTCGTTCCATCAAAGACAGTATGCGTGGGCGATTAAGTTCAGAAAAAGGTGTTGTAAATCTGGGTGGAATTACCGAATACGAGCAAAAATTTTTAAATGCAAAACGAATTATTATAATAGCTTGTGGCACATCATGGCATGCAGGATTAGTAGCAGAATATTTATTTGAAGACCTTGCACGCATTCCTGTCGAGGTTGAATATGCATCTGAATTCCGTTATCGTAATCCTATCGTTTATGAAGACGATGTGGTAATCGCTATTTCACAATCAGGAGAAACAGCAGATACGTTAGCAGCAATAGAACTTGCAAAATCAAAAGGAGCAACGATTATTGGAGTTTGCAATGTGGTTGGTTCAACGATTGCGCGCGCAACTCATGCCGGCTCCTATACGCATGCAGGACCAGAAATTGGAGTTGCTTCAACAAAAGCTTTTACAGCACAAGTTACCGTTCTTACATTAATGGCTTTAAGAGTTGCCTACATGAAAGGTACAATATCAAACTCCCGTTTTCACTCATTGATAAGTGAGTTAGAAGCGATTCCAGCAAAAATTGAACGTGTATTAAAAACAAATGATAAAATAAAATTCATTGCCGACATTTATAAAAATGTTAGCAACGCCTTATATCTTGGACGCGGATACAGCTTCCCTGTTGCTTTGGAAGGTGCCCTAAAATTAAAAGAAATTTCTTACATACATGCAGAAGGTTATCCTGCAGCAGAAATGAAACACGGTCCGATTGCATTAATTGACGAAGAAATGCCGGTATTTGTAATTGCAACGAAGGGGACATCGTATGAAAAAGTTGTAAGTAATATTCAAGAAGTAAAAGCCCGCAAAGGAAAAATAATTGCTATTGTAACAGAAGGTGATATGCAAGTAAAAGAGATGGCGGATTATACAATTGAAATTCCGGAGACGGATGAAATTTTAGTTCCACTCGTTTCTGTTATACCTTTACAATTACTTTCTTATCACATAGCTGTAATGCGTGGCTGTAATGTAGACCAACCTAGAAATTTAGCAAAGTCCGTTACAGTGGAATAGCGATAATATTATTTTGATTTAAATAAAAAAGTCCTGAAAACATTTCAGGACTTTTTTATTAGCATGAGTTGTTCTCTTCGTTTTATAAAACAGGAGGGTCCATCACGTGCCCACATTTTTTACATGTCCGCAAATCGATATTCCCATAAAAACATTCAAATGTCTCTTGAAATTGTGTCATGATGTTAGTCAACTTAAATTTTTTCTCATAAAGAGGAGTATTGCATTTTTCACAAAACCACATCAACCCATCCTGCTCTCCATCTCTACGTTTACGTTCCATTACCAAACCTACTGTATTTGCACCACGAGCTGGATTATGAGGAACTTTAGGTGGCAATAAAAAAACATCTCCTTCTTTTATTGGAACTGCTATTGCTTTCCCATTTTCCTGAACAGTAACAAGTATATCACCTTCCAACTGGTAAAAAAATTCTTCACTCTCATTGTAGTGATAATCTTTTCTTGCATTCGGACCGCCAACAACCATCACTATAAATTCAGTATTCTCAAAGACCACTTTGTTACCAACTGGAGGTTTTAATAAATGGCGGTTTTCATCGATCCATTTTTTGAAATTAAAAGGAAGTATCATTGTCATAAAAATAAATATAAGCTGCTTGTAATTATTACTTTATAATTTTACCGTTAACTGTACTACAAATACACGAGGGGGTTGAATATCCATAGGTCGCCCCATTACTTCACGATTAAAAATGTTATTTACAATAAACGCGATCTTAGCCGTATTATTTAATTGATAAGAGATCCTGCCATCAAAAATTCCATCTGCAGAATCATGTTCTTTACGATACTCTTTCATACCAGGAAAAAATACCACAAAGTAGGAATCAACATTTTCCATGAAACTATTTGCACGCATACTCATTCCTAAACTTACTTTTTTATACCCCAATTCAATATCGGCTTTACCAGAATGTTTATACCTGTATTTTAAAAGATTATTTTTTGAAGTATTAAAAGCTGAATCTCTTTCCAAATTAAAATCAGTTTGTATAGCATCAATATAAGTATAGCCTAACAAAAGATTTGCAGTGATAGGTCCCATCTTACCTTGTCCGAGAAGCGAAACATCGATCCCGCTAATTCTTGTATTTCCAATATTCTGAGATTGGAAACCTGCCACTTTCAGGTGTAAGGCTGTCATTGGGATAGATATCCAAACCGCTTGCACTTGTTTTAATATATTTTTCAGCAACCGAAGGAAAACGGAACCCTTGTCCAAATGATGCTCTTACATAAGTCGCCTTAAATAAATGGTAATTTAATCCGGCGCGAAAAACAGGTTTTACTTTTGACTGCTTCGCGATTGGTTTAGAATTATCCATGAATAAATGAATATCCTCGCGTGTTTCAACTGAATCAGTTTTAAAATATTCCCCGCGTGCTCCAAACGAAAGGGATAACTTTTTCCATTTTTTATCTATCTGCGCAAACAAAGAAGCATTGGTACTAAAATGTGTTCCATAAAGCGGACCAGAATGCACCTCATTATAATTATAAACTATTCCGCTGGTCAATGTAAAGCCCTTCTCAAAATGTTTTTGAAATTGATATTCCGAATAGTATACGTCAGCAGTAGATTCCTGATTCGTATTATTTAAATTTACTGTTCTGAAAAACCTCCCTCTCAAAGTGTGACGGGAATTGTTTTTGGAATTATACGTAAGGAATGGATCAACATTGGTACGATAAGTTGTATAGTGGCTTAGATCATTACCTGCAGGCCTATATGCACCAGAATCAGCATCCAACCATATTAGGAAAAGCCCACCTTTTGTACGAATAGTATTTACATTTAGACCGACTTGTAATCCTTGTAATTTTTTTCCGAAACGATATCGCAAATTTGCATTTACTCTATAACGTTGTTCTGTTTCAAGATATCTATATCCTTGATCATTATACAAATTTCCACCGAGGACAAGATCAAATTTATTTATTTTTTGAGCATGAAAAAAATTGAGACCACTATAAGTAGGGTTTCCATCCTTCCACCAAACCATTTCTTTCCGTTTTGGTTTATCATATACTCCACCATAAAAATTTATTTTTGTTTCAGGCTCGTCTTTTGCATATGCGGTTCTAAAATTTATAACACCATTCATCGCCGAAGAGCCGAACAAAGCTGAGGATGCACCCTTGATCACTTCTATCTGTTCACAATTTTCTACCGGCAAAAACGACCATTTCACATCACCTGCGTCAGCCGTTAACATTGGCATCTCATCAACCATTACCAAAACTCTACTACCGGCACCATAACTAAATCCACTGCCACCCCGAATATTTACTTGATCATCAATCATATTTACTCCAGGCACCTGATCAATCGCATTGTCAATTGATTGAATAGATTTATTTTCAATTAATGATGGCTTTAAAACCTCCATCGAAACTGTCACCTCATTTAAATTTTGTTCGAATTTCCCTGCAGAAACAACAACAATATTGAGTTGTTTAGACTCACTCACCAGAGCAATATCTATTGAAATAGTATCGTTGGGCTTTAACTCAATCGTTTTTAGCTGACTCTTGAATTCAATGGATTTTATTTCAACCTTATGTTTCCCTGCAGAAGTCTTTAAAAAATATTTTCCTTCAATGTCAGTTACTGTCCCAGTGCTATCATCCAAAACAACGGATGCGCCAATAATTGTTTCTTTGCTATTAGAATCAGAAATCTTCCCTTTTAAATACGCGTTTTGTCCAAATAAGGACATAGAAATCTGAAATAAAAAAATTGGAGTAAGAATTTTTTTCATTTTATATGTTTACGATTCGAAAAAATATTTTTATGCTTATGACAAATGAATTAAATTATAAAATACAGCTTAAAATATTTATAATTTAATAGATTTGTAAAAAGAGCTAGTGCAATATACAAATTAAAAATTATGAACGAAAATTTGAAATATAAAATTGCGATTAGCCTTATTCCAAACATCGGTGATGTTCTGGCAAAAAGACTTATTTCACATTGTGGCAGCGTAAAGGCTGTGTTTGAAGAAAAGAAAAATGCCTTAGAAAAAATATCTGGGATTGGTGAAATTATTGCTAAAGCCATTGTGAATCAGAAGGTATTTAACCGCGCAGAAGAAGAAATAAAATTTATAGAAAAAAATGAAATCACACCTTTGTTTTATCTCGATAAAGAATACCCGAAACGTTTAACTCATTGTGAAGACAGCCCCGTTCTTTTATATTTTAAGGGCAAAGCAAATATGAATTCCGAGAAGGTAATCAGTATTGTTGGAACACGCGAAGCGACAGATTATGGCAAACAACAATGTGAAAAATTAATTGCCGACCTGGCTATTTATAATCCGATCATTGTTAGCGGACTAGCATATGGAATCGATATATGTGCACACAAAGCAGCAATGGAGAATAACCTTACCACAATTTGTGGATTGGCTCATGGCTTAGATAAAATTTACCCTGCCATTCATACACAAGCGGCAACAAAAATGCTAGAAAATGGAGGATGGTTAAGCGACTTTACAAGCAATGTTATTCCTAACAGAGAAAATTTTCCAAGAAGAAACCGAATAGTTGCAGGCATGTCTGATGCAACAATAGTGATAGAATCAAAAATTAATGGTGGATCATTAATTACTGCAGACATTGCGAACAGCTATAACAGAGATGTATTTGCATTTCCAGGACGAGTCAATGATGAATGTTCGAGAGGTTGTAATAATTTAATAAAACAAAATAAAGCAGCATTAATCCAATCGGCTGCCGATATAAGTTATATTCTGGGCTGGGAGCAAACAATTAAAAAGGCACCGATTCAAAAACAATTATTTATTGAATTAAAACCGGAGGAAGATATTTTAGTATCCTTGTTAAAAGAAAAAGAAAGCATGAACGTTGATGATATCTGTCTCCAAGCAAAAATGCCTATGAGTAAAGTTTCATCGCTATTATTAACACTTGAATTTTCAGGAATTGTAAAATCTTTGCCTGGCAAGATGTATAGATTAAACTAAATATAAAAAACTTGTACTTTTCGACACCTGCTCATCTATATCAGCATTCAGATTTAACCAGCTGGAACAAAAGAAATAAGATCAACTATAAAAAACTCCCGCCTCTTTCGATGCGGGAGTTTAATTTTTCAAACTTTCAATAAACAAATTCTATTCTACCGACTTCAATTTTTTATCAATGTCGTCAACTACTTTTTTCTGAGCCTCGATCTCACCTTTTTTCTTGTCTTGATCAGATTTATTTTTTACAATATCGTCTTGTGCTTTTTGATCTTTTTATTATAATCATCAATATCACTATTCAAATTCTTATTTTCCTTTTCTAATGATTTTTGCTCCTCTTCGAAATTTGATTCAATCTTTTGAGCATCTTTCAATTGTTGTTCAATTGCATCTTTTGTTGCTTTTACAGCAAACTCTTTCACGATCTTTTCAGCCACATTGTATTGGTCTTTATGATCACCGGAATTTAAAAATGCTCCACCAAGATCAAATGCTACAATAAAAGTAATTTCAGGATCCCCTTTTTTTCCAAGAGCTTTTCCGTAAATATCAATTGTATTATTTCCCATTTCTTTAATCATCGCATGATCGATAAAGATTCCGCCATCCTTTGACGATCTTTTACCATCATACGTTTTCATGAAAGAACGAAAAGCGTCTTCAGCATCTGAAGGACTGATTCCAATAAGCGTAACTGAAAGTGCGTTATGACTTCCGCCACCAATGTTTTCAGTAGATTGTTTTACTTTTATTTTTTGAGAAGAAGCGGATAAAGCTATTGTGATAGCAAAAGCAAAAGAGAGAATTTTTTTCATTTCTATAGATTTTAAAATTGAATCTACAAGATACAAAAATCTCTCCAAAATAAAAAGGGAATCAAAAATATTTTTTTATTCGTCATCAAGATCCGTCACACCGCCTGAAATAATGAACTTCATAACTTCTGCAGAAGATGACTCTAAAGGAGTAATATGACCGACAGGGACGATTAATAAATTTCCAGAAAAAGAATATGACAATGGAACGTAGACAGCGATTGTTCCTTTGGCAATATTAAGTTCACTAAGATCTTCCTGAGTAATAAAACCCAATTGCTGAATGCTGTTTTCTTTATTTATTGTAACTAACACAGGCTTATTAAATCGTTTTTTACTTCCTACAAATGCAGATAAAAAATCTTTGATGGATGAATAAATTGTCTTCACCACAGGTGTATGCTCCAAAGTATAATCGAACATATTGAAAAGTGGACGTAAAATTATTGAAGAGCCCAACAATCCCATTAAAAATATAAGAGCCAAAGCAATGGATATCACAATAAAAGGGTCGACAAAGGGACTGACGATTGTTCCGAAAATATGGACAAATGAACCAATTAATGATATGACCCTATAAAGAACATATGCGGTAATAGCAACAGGGACAGTAATGACAAGCCCCTGAACAAAATAAATTAAGATCTTTTTCATCTGATGAATAAACTGATTTTTACAAAAGTAATCATTAAATAACGCTTACTTACCAATCATTTCGATAAGCTTCTTTTGCTGTGCCTTAGGTAGACCAGAAATAACAAGGTCATATGAATCTGTGATCCATTCTTTCAGTTGTTCCGAAGTTACCGAACCATCAAGAATAATAGTATTCCAATGTCTTTTGCTCATGTGGTAACCCGGGATTACAAAAGGGAATTGTTCTCGCAATTCTAAAGCCTTTTCAGGATCGCATTTAATGTTTATCTGCATGGGTGTTCTGTCAAGACCCGCTAATAAAAAAGCTTTCCCCATTATTTTCAATTCCTGATTCTTAAACCCACTTAGTAATTATTAGGTAACAATTTAGAATCTTTAATTTTCGAAAGTACAACCATGGTTTGCATTTGCCCGATCTCTTCCATCTTGCTCAAACGCTGCGAAATAAGGGATTCAAAATCACGAATATCTTTAAGCATAACTATTAAAATATAATCGGCATTCCCAGTTACCTGATAACATTCCATAATTTCAGGGATCTTATTGATCTCCTTTTTGAAATTTGCAATTGCATTTTCAATTTGCCGGGTTAAGGTAATCTGAATAATCGCTTTTATTCCTATACCTAGCGCTTCCTCATTCACTTCCGTATAATACCCTTTTATAAGTTTAGCGTTTTCCAGTTTTTTCACCCGCTCCAAAGTTGGTGCAGGAGAAAGACCTATTTCTCCTGATAATTGCAAATTAGTAATCTTCGCATTTTCCTGAAGAATCTTAAGTATTTTTAGGTCTATTTTATCTATATTATAGTTCATTGAATAGGTAATTTATTCAAAGTTAAAAAAATAAAAAAGAACCTGTAATTTTTGCTACTTTTGGAACACTTATACTAAACCCGAATACTCTTTTAATATGAAAAATAAAATTCATGACCTGGAAATAAAGATCGCGGAAGCACAATTGGGTGGTGGCGAAAAACGTATTGAATCACAGCATAAAAAAGGGAAATTAACAGCCCGTGAACGTCTTCATTTTTTGATGGATGAAGGCACGTTTGAAGAAATAGGAATGTTAGTTACTCACCGTTCAACAGAGTTTGGATTAGAACGTGAAAAATATTTAGGAGATGGTGTCATCACTGGATATGGAAACATCAATGGACGTTTAGTATATGTTTTTTCTCAGGATTTTACAGTATTCGGTGGCTCTTTATCTGAAACTCATGCCGAAAAAATTTGCAAGATAATGGATCTGGCTATGCAAAACGGAGCACCAGTAATTGGCTTGAACGATAGTGGTGGAGCCCGTATCCAAGAAGGAGTCGTTTCATTGGGCGGTTATGCCGATATTTTTTATAGAAACACATTAGCGTCAGGTGTTGTTCCTCAGCTTTCTGCAATCATGGGACCTTGTGCAGGTGGTGCTGTTTATTCCCCAGCCATTACCGATTTTATAATGATGGTGGAAAATACATCCTATATGTTCGTTACAGGGCCAAACGTTGTGAAAACGGTGACACACGAAGAGGTAACATCTGAAGAATTAGGAGGAGCATCTACTCACTCCACAAAATCAGGCGTAACACATTTTTCATGTGCAAATGAAATTGAATGTATTAATAATATCAAAGCTTTATTGAGTTATATGCCTCAAAATTGCGAAGATGATGCACCTCATGTAGCCTACGAAAGTAATGGAAACGAAAAGCGCCCAGAACTGAATGCCATTATCCCTGAAAATCCTAATCAGCCCTACGATATGCGTGATGTGATCTGTGGGATTATTGATACAGACACATTCTTAGAAGTGCACAAAAATTTTGCAGAGAATATTGTAGTCGGATTTGCACGGTTAGCAGGAAAAAGTATTGGTATTGTTGCGAATCAGCCTGCATTTTTAGCGGGCGTATTGGATATCAATTCGTCAACAAAGGCAGCTCGCTTTGTACGTTTTTGTGATAGCTTTAATATTCCTTTATTAGTATTTGAAGATGTCCCGGGATTCCTGCCTGGCACTGATCAAGAGTGGCATGGAATTATTACAAACGGAGCGAAACTATTGTACGCTTTTTGTGAAGCTACCGTTCCACGTGTCACAGTGATCACGCGTAAAGCATATGGTGGCGCTTACGATGTAATGAATAGCAAACACATTGGTGCTGATATGAATTATGCATGGCCATCTGCAGAAATCGCTGTAATGGGCGCAAAAGGAGCTGCTGAAATTATTTTTAAAAATGAAATTGCTGCAGCAAAAAACCCTGCAGAAAAACTTGCAGAAAAAGAAAAAGAATACATTCTACATTTTGCAAACCCATACCGTGCTGCTGAAAGAGGTTATGTTGATGAAGTAATAAAACCAGAGGACACTCGAGAGAAACTTATAAAGGCCTTTGGCATGCTTAAGAATAAAGTTGCTAAGTTACCGAAGAAGAAACACGGGAATATTCCTTTATAAAATATTCATCAGAAATAAAAAAATGCAATAAAATTTTATTGCGTTTTTTTATTTCATCCCTATCACCGCCATCATTCTGCCTGTCACACCTTTTTCTTTCCTGTGAGAGAAAAAAGTGTTATTGTTTTTCACTGTGCAGAAATCAGAAATCTCAATGTTCTTTTCCATAACTCCGAAATCAAGCAATTGTTTCATATTTGCTTTTTTCAAATCAACAAACCATTTTTGTTTTTGTTTATCAAATCGCTTTTGTGAAAGCTCAAAATATGTTGCCACCTCATCACCTACTTCAAAATTTTCATAGGAAATGCAAGCGCCAATAAATGCTTTACAGTATTTGCCTTCCGTTCCGTATTGCTCTCCCATTAACTGTAGTGTATTTAAAACGATCTTCCCAACAGTTCCTTTCCAGCCGGCATGAATAGCAGCAACAGCATTGTTCTTTGTATCATGAATTAAAATTGGTGTGCAATCGGCAACAGAAACAGCTAAAAACACATTCGGTATATTTGTAATCTGTGCATCAAATTCATTGAATTAAAAGGCTCTAGACTTACGCCTCCTTTACGAGTGCTTTGCGCAGCAATGATTTTTGAAAGGTCGAATATTTTTGGGAAAAGAATCATGTTACAAATATAATTCAAAAGACCTCAGCCACAGACCCTCTCCCCCCCCCTACCCCGCCTCATCCGTCCTGCGGACACCTTCTCCATTTGGAGAAGGGATAAGGCTCCGAAACAAAACATTTCTGAGTGAAACTAAGTGTTCTAAGTGCCTTAGTGGTAATTTTTTTCGTTTCTTTGCAAAAATATTTTCAAATGAACATTTTAATTTTAGGGTCAGGTGGACGAGAACATGCATTTGCATGGAAATTATCACAAAGTAAAAAATTAGGTAAATTGTATATTGCTCCCGGAAATGCAGGAACCGCAAATTTCGGAACTAATGTGACCATCTCGGTAACTGATTTTGAAGGAGTAAAGAAATTTGTTCTGGAGAACAATATTAACATGGTTGTTGTTGGTCAGGAAGATCCATTAGTTAAAGGAATATTCGATTTCTTTGTAGCTGATGTTCAATTAAAAAATATTCCTGTTATCGGTCCACAAAAAGCAGGAGCACAATTAGAAGGCAGCAAAGATTTTTCTAAACAATTTATGATCCGGCATAATATTCCAACTGCACGATACGAAACCTTTACAAAAGACACGTTAGCAGATGGTTTGAAATTTTTAGAAACACTGGAACCGCCTTATGTTCTAAAAGCAGATGGACTTGCCGCCGGCAAAGGTGTTGTGATCCCGAATACTTTAGAAGAAGCTAAAATAGAATTGACAGAAATGCTTGCGAATGCAAAATTTGGTGTCGCATCAGCAAAAGTAGTCATAGAAGAATTTTTGAAAGGCATCGAGCTTTCCGTATTTGTCCTTACAGATGGTAACTCCTACAAAATATTACCTTCTGCAAAAGATTACAAACGAATTGGAGAAAGCGATACTGGTTTGAATACGGGAGGTATGGGAGCAATTTCTCCCGTCCCATTTGCTGATGAAGCTTTCATAAAAAAAGTTGAAGAACGTGTGATAATTCCAACCATAAACGGATTAAAAAAAGAAGGAATTGTTTATAAGGGTTTTATTTTTATTGGATTGATGAATAACAATGGCAATCCACAAGTGATCGAATATAATGTTAGAATGGGAGATCCCGAAACAGAAGTCGTAATTCCACGTATTAAATCTGACCTTCTTGATTTGTTTGAAGGTGTTGGAAATGGAAATTTGCATGAGAAAACATTTGAAGTAGATGATCGTTTTGCTACTACTGTGATGCTTGTTGCCGGTGGATATCCGGAGGAATATGAAAAGGGCGATATTATAACCGGGTTAGAATTAATAGAAGGCAGTCTTGTGTTTCATGCAGGGACAAAACAAGACGGAAAAAATATTGTTACAAACGGAGGGAGGGTGATAGCTATAACATCTTTTGGGAACACAATGAATGATGCATTAAAAAAATCTTTTATTAACGCAGAACTCATTCAATATAAAAAGAAATATTATAGAAAAGATATTGGAAAAGATCTGGAAGTTTATTTCAAATAATGATTTCCAAAAAACTAAATATCCCCAAACCGAAGAATCGATTTGGGGATATCTGTAAAAAATATTTTGCTTATTTCAGAGAGCCTTTCGCTTTCGCGGCTTTGTTAAATTTACCTTGCATATACAACCAAACGAAGATCAATGAAACAATAATAACCCAAAAAAATATGTTTGGCGTTCCACCAAAATGCTTTACAATTTTAAATGTCCATTGAAAAAAATGACCTAATCCATTAAAAATATCTGTCCAATTCATGCTATTAATTTTTTTATTGACCTCAAATGTACAAATTATATTCAAAATTAATAATTTTTTAAGCTAATTTTAGAACTGAAATTATGTTTATACGCTTTTTTAAATCCAACAATGCATCAGCATTGCTTTTTCTTCCTCTGATTGCTATTGCAATTTGGATATTTGGGTTTATTTCACCGACCATTCTCCCTGTAAAACAAGCCATGCCTCTCTATGAATTCATAGCAGGTGTCTTCATTAATATTCCATGGTTATCTACTTTAATTGGTCTATTATTGATAATTGGAGAAGCCTTTTTATTGAATTTTATTATTAATGAAAATGAGATCTCCAATAAACAAACATACCTTCCTGCCCTTTTTTATATTGTTTTCATGAGTAACAATAAGGCGATGCTTACCTTACATCCACTTATATTCGGGAATTTATTAATATTATTTGCCCTGCAAAAGCTAATTAGTTCTTACCGCAAAGACAAGGCTTTTTCGAATGCATTCGATGCCGGTTTGCTTATTTCAATTGCTACCCTTTTTTTCCTTCCCTACTTTATTTTTTTACCATTACTTGGGGTTGGGTTAATTTTGTTCAGACCTTTTAATTGGCGGGAATGGATCATTTCATTTCTGGGAGCGGCTGTCCCGTTTATTTTTGTTCTTGCTTATTATTTTTGGAACGATCAACTTGATCAACTGTTTTATGATAAAATTTTTTATTCATTGATTAAGGAAAAAACAATTTCACCTCTTTCCAATAATTTTTATTTTATGATTGGTGTTGGATGGACGCTCATCATCGTTTCTCTATGGAAAATTATATTAGGAGAGGGCATTGGCTCTCAAAGAACAAAAAAATCTATCATTTTTTTGGTTTGGTTCTTCTTTTTATCTGCATTATCTATAACACTTGCTCCTGAAATTTCAACCAAATATTTTTCAGCATTGGCAATTCCTGCAGCTGTATTTTGCTATAATTATTTTGCAAACATAAAAAAAGAATGGTGGGCCGAGCTATTATTTCTCCTGCTCCTATCCTCCCTCGTTTTAAATTTGTTAGCCTAGATTTTTTGAACAATCTATTAATAAAGCATATTTACGCTAGTTTTATTTCTAACTTTACACCTCAACATTTTTAAGCAATTATTATGAGCAAATTTGGAGTCGTTATTTTTACGGGATCTAACTGTGATCAAGATATGATCTATGTTTTAAGAGATATCATGGGACAAGAAGTAGTGGAATTATGGCATAAGGATACAGACTTAAAAGGATGCGATTTTATCGTCCTTCCTGGCGGGTTTTCCTATGGTGATTATTTACGTTCCGGAGCCATTGCACGTTTTTCTCCTATTATGGAAAAGGTCATTGAATTTGCCAATAAAGGCGGTTATGTGTTGGGTGTGTGTAATGGATTTCAAATCCTTTGTGAAGCTGGATTAGTTCCCGGTGCATTATTACATAACAACGACAGAAAATTTATATGCAAGAATGTATTCATCAAACCTGAGAACAATTCAACTCTCATAACTTCAGAGATCCCAACAGATAAAGCTCTGAAAATCCCTATTGCCCATGGTGAAGGCAAATATTATGCTGATGCACAAACCATCAAACAATTAAACGCAAATGGTCAGATTATTTTCCGCTATTGTGATGAAAATGGAAATGTCACAGATGCTGCAAATCCAAATGGCGCTACCGAAAATATAGCCGGAGTTTGTAACGCTGGGAAAAACGTTTTCGGAATGATGCCACACCCCGAAAGAGCAACAGATGGAGAACTAAATAATATTGATGGCCGATGGATATTTGACTCTCTTCTTAGCTTAGTTAAAAACTAATATCCCAAACTTTGTTTTTTTCATAAAAAAGGCAAAAAACGCTAATTTTTGCCTTTTTTTGTGTTTTCAACACTCCTTTTGCCTGTTTTTTGGACTTTTAACAGCACATTTCATTACTAACAATTCATCAACAATTCTTCTATTACCTAACTTTATTGAGGTTATTAAATACATGTATTAAACGATTTAAAAATTTGCCATGAGTTTTATGAACGAAGCGACTCCAACCGTTACAGTGAAGAAAAAAAACATTTCTACATTAATTGAATATTGCATCGAAAACAAGATTGACTTTACCCTTAGATCAAAATCAAATGATGATTTTGATCTGGAGTTCATTGTAACAAATACTAAAAAAGCAATTGCTTTAGGTATGTGTTTAAAAGAACTGAAACTGGAGTTGAACGGACTCAGCGTTACATCTGTTGCAAGCCTTAAGGCTAACAAGAAGGTGATTTCTGCAAAAGAAACCGGCTTAACAATAGGAAATGGAATTGTCGCTGAAGGTGAAACAGAAATGGCCTTTGAAGATGCATTAAAATTCGATTTGGGTTCTTCGTACTAAGGAGCTGTAATTAAAATTTTTAAATGACGTCCTTGCAATAAAATTGCTGGGACGTTTTTTATTTTTCATAAAAATGCATCTCTTTCAAATACTCCCATACTGCAGAAGGCAGGAAATAGCGAATATCTTTTTTTTCTTTTACCGCATTTCTGATGGCAGTTGAGGAGATTTCCATCAATGGTGCATTTATTATTTTAACCTTTTTAGTATCGGTCAACTTGTTTTCCTTAAACCCTGGCCGTGGATAAACGAAGAGCTCGTATTGTTTAAGGATCTCTTCATAATTTTTCCATTTTGGAAAACTATCTAAATTGTCGCTTCCCATTATCAAAACAAAATCATTGTTTGGATATTTCTCTTTCAAATAGGCAAGGGTGTTTATTGTGTAGGATGGCTGTGGCAGCTTGAATTCGATGTTACTCGCTTTCATCTTATTATTGTCGCCAATAGCCAAAGTAACCATTTGCAAACGTTGCCTTTCATGAAGCAAAGTTTGTTTTTGTTTCAATGGATTATGTGGAGAAACCACAAACCAAATCCTATCAAGATCTGTAAATGCCAACATATGATTAGCTATAACCATGTGTCCAACATGAATTGGATTAAAGGAACCGAAAAATAAACCTACTTTCATTTAAAAATTACTTTACCCACATAAAGATATGAGGATTATTTTCATATTTTTCAATATCCTTACTGAACGCAATTACAAAAAAATCGATTAAAGGCAGGACACCAAAACATCCTCCAAATGTAGCAACATAAACAATGGGTACCCAAGGTTTTGTCCCAAGCAATACACGATGAGCCCCAATAAATCCCAAAGGAAAAGGGAATGCAAAAAATGCAGAGATCAACTTTTCCCTATTTTTAAATTTTTTAGTTTCCGTTTTTTTTATGATTGAATCACAAAAAATACCCGTCTTTTTCGAGATTTGAACATCAGAAACATTAAATGAAAAAACTTTGAACACATCGGGAAACTGCTCTTTAGATGAATTTTCAGCCGATGTGACTTTCAATAGCATAAAAAAGAAAGCAAAAAGAAAAAAAAATTTTGGTGTACCCACTATATTTACAGAATAAAAAAGGGGATGTTTGAAAAACATCCCCTTTTGAAATTTCAGCAATTATTTTGCTTCATTAAAACGTCTAGTAACTTCATTCCAGTTGATCACATTCCAAAAAGCGGCAATATAATCAGGTCGTTTGTTCTGGTATTTTAAATAATAAGCGTGTTCCCAAACATCCATTCCTAAAATTGGAACACCTTTCACTTCTGCAATATCCATCAATGGATTATCTTGATTCGGACTAGAACAAACAGCAAGTTTTCCTTCTTTCACGATTAGCCATGCCCACCCAGAACCAAATCGGGTAGCTCCGGCGGCAGCAAACTGCGTTTTAAAATCGGCAAAAGAACCAAATGCACTGTTTATGGCAGCAGCAAGCTCCCCTGTAGGTTCACCACCAGCATTTGGCGCCATTACTGACCAAAACAGTGAATGATTAAAATGTCCACCACCATTGTTACGCACGGCCATTGGATATTTTGAAATGTTTTTACAGATTTCTTCAATGCTCAATTTTTCAGTATCAGAACCCGCAATAGCTGCATTAATATTATTAACGTAAGCCTGATGATGTTTAGAATAATGAATTTCCATCGTTAGAGCGTCAATATGAGGTTCTAACGCATTATAAGCATAAGGTAATTTTGGTAATTCGAAAGCCATTTTATATAAATTTAAAGGTTAATTTTTTGATTAATTAAGAGCTGCAAAGATAGGGAATATTGTATGATTTTTTCTAAAATTTTCTTGATTTAAGTCACCGTTTGATGAGGGTTCTTAACATTGCATTGTTTATAGAATAATGCTATAAGGCTTTATTCAATTTTGTCAACCTTGATTTTTGGCTATCTTTGCCGCTAGATACTAGTATTATTCACAACACAAAAACTAACAAAATGAAAAAATTATTTTCTTTAATTATCGTTGCTGGTGCATTAAGCATCGTGTCATGCGGTGGCCCATCAAAAGAAGACGCTGAAAAAGCTGCTGCTTTGGTGAAGGCACAAATGGATTCAGTTGAAAAAATCGCTGCTGCAGGATTAAGTTCTGCAATGAAAGATTCTACAGCTACTAAAGATTCTGTTGTTGCAACACCAGCAAAGTAATTTGAAAAAAAAATAAAAAAACCTCTCATTCTGAAATTTCAGAATGAGAGGTTTTTTTATTTTCTTACTTTTATTTCATCCGTTCAACAGCTTTCTTCAAAACATTGTCCTGCCCTTGAATTACTTGATAAAAACCCTCGCTATTAAAAATATTTCTAGCTATCAATGCTTTTAATTGATTTTTCAGAATACTCTCTGAATGGGCTATTTCCTTTTCGTTTCTTTTGATTTTATTCTTTTCTGCATAGGTTTTAAAATCTTCTAAAATAGCAGGAGTGATAATAAAGGTATTGTTAAAGTTTTCAATCGTTTTATATCCTTTTAAATGCAATCGTTCTTTATCAGAATATTCAAATGCAAAATCATTTAAAACACCGGTATATAACACTTCTGTCAAATACAATGAACGTCCCGATGTATCCAATGCAACAAAAATATCAGGTACAATTCCTCCCCCACCATAAACAACTTTACCTGCAGGTGTTGTGAACTTAAGAGAATCAGCAATTTTAATGCTATCTGCATTTTCTAGCTCGCCTTTTGCAAATCTATTATTCTCTTCCTCGTAATAGGCATCTACACCAGCTGCATATGACTTTTGAATACACCGACCAGTTGGAGTATAGTAGCGTGCAATCGTTAAACGAATAGCTGATCCATCTGAAAATTCACTTTGTTCCTGCACCAAGCCTTTTCCGAATGAGCGTCTTCCTATGATTGTCGCTCGGTCATTATCCTGCAAAGCTCCCGCTAAAATCTCACTTGCGGATGCAGAACCATCATCAATCAAAACCGTTAACTTTCCATTTTCAAAATCCCCTTTTTTTGTTGCTTTATAATCCTTACGTGGGCGGGCTTTTCCGATTGTATATACTATTTCCTTGCCATCTCCTAAAAATTCATCTGCAATATCAACCGCTGTATTTAAGAATCCGCCACCATTGCCACGCAGATCAATGATCAACTCTTGCATTCCTTTTGATTGTAACTTTTCAAAAGCCTGCATATACTCATCGTACGTTGTTGCACCAAATCGGCTGATCTTAATATATCCTATTTTGGGGCTTACCATATAAGCAACATCGATACTGTATATCGGAATGGTTCCACGAGTAATGTTGAAATCAAGCAATTTTCCTTTCCCTCTCCTCATAATACTCACCTTCACCTTTGTTCCGCCTTTTCCCTTAAGATTTTCCATCACTTTTTTGTTCGTAATCTTAATGCCTGCAACAACTTTTCCATCAACCATTATTATTTTATCTCCCGCCTGAACCCCAACAGCTTCAGAAGGGCCACCCTGAATAGCCGAAATTACACATATCGTGTCTTCAACAATATTAAATTCAACTCCAATACCTTCAAAATTACCTTGTAATGGCTCGTTGCTTGCAGAAAGTTCATCTGCAGAAATATAACTCGAGTGGGGATCCAAAGTAGAAAGCAAAGATGTAATTGTATTATCAACCAAATCCTTTGTTTTGATGGTATCTACATATTGATCCTCTATATATTTAATTATCTGATCTATTTTACTGTATTGATTATTATCATCAATAGCCATTGCTCCATTTGGATTTTTGGTGCTAAACGTGCTGCCAATAAGGATTCCTAGTATAAGTACCAGTGCAAAAACAATAGGAAGGTAAACGTAAAATTTGGGGCGATTCATCTTTTCAACTGAAAATTATATGGTAGGAACTGATTTTATATAACGAACAACCTCTACACCGAATTTTTGAAGGAAATCGACTCCTTCATCGCTTTTTAAGCCTTTAAAATCAGCGTAAGAATTCAAATAATATACCTTTTTTATCCCCATTGTGTAAATTACTCTGGCGCAAGAAATACATGGGGAAAGCGTAACATATAAAGTGGCTCCCTCCATTGTTACATTATTTTTTGAAGCATATAGAATCGCATTTTGCTCAGCATGTAAAGCTAAAGAACAGCTTCCTTTACTATCACGCGGACAACCTTGTTCAGGCCATTCTACATCGCAATTATGTGTTCCTGCCGGTGGACCATTATAACCCAATGAAACAATTCGAGTTTCTTTGGTCAAAACTGCACCAACTTGGGCTTTCACACAATGGGAACGCTTGGCCAAATTTTCTGCCAATTCCATATAGATCTCATCAAAACTGGGTTTCTTCATATACCGTTTTTTTCAGGAGACAAAGGTAGATAAAAATTAGGCTTTAAAATGAATTTCAACCAATCTGTTAGATTGTTTACTAAATATTCCATTCCTTCCCATTTTTCGGTCTGTTTAAGAAGATCTAACACGGGTAATTGTGGCGTTTGGTAGGCTGTTTTATTTAAATTTTTTAAGGCAAAACACTGATTTTCGTCATACAAAACGTAAAAAAAACATGCTAAAAACATCAAAATATTAAAAAACTGACAATTTTTTTTGTTCTAAAAAAGCTTTATTTAAATACCGTTTCAAAGGGTTTTTTCGTTTGAAACTTTTTGCGTTTTCGCATATTTGTTTGAATATTAATACAGACACGGCTATGACAGTTGTCATAATTGGTTTAAACATATGTACAGACATTTGTTATATGAAATTGCTAATAGGTAATTAACATAAATTATTGATTATGGAAAGTACATTTGTAATAGGAATAACATTTAAAAATGCAGACATCACCACTCGAAGCGCATTTTCAATTAGTGCGGAAAGGCAAGTTGAATGTTATAATTTGGCAAAAGAATTAAAGTTCAACGATTTTGTGGTTTTAAGCACTTGTAACAGAACAGAGATCTATGGTCTAGGCTCTGTTGAGCTTGCAGAACAAATCATTACCACTGTTTGTAACCAGCCTAAGGAACTATTTGACACCTATAAATTCGTGAAGACTTCAGAAGAAGCTTTGGGGCATATTTTCCAGGTTGCTTCAGGACTTGATTCCCAGATATTAGGGGATTATGAAATTTTAGGGCAATTTAAAAATGCTTGTAAACTATCAAAAGAAAACGGTTTATTGGGTCCTGTATTTGAAAGAATGGCAAATGTTTGTATTCAAGCATCAAAAGAAATAAAAACAAAAACAGACCTAAGTAAAGGGACTGTTTCTGCATCCTATGCTGCAATTGAAATATTAAAAGAAAAAATTGGAGAGAAACCTACAACATGTTTATTGATAGGGACAGGTAAATTTGGAAATAATATTTCTAAGAATATCAAACATTATTTACCAAATTTCGAATTGACCATTTCAAACAGAACTTATGCAACTGCTTTGGATATTGCGATGACACACGGGTTTTCATTATTACCATATGAAAACATCGATGAAAATCTACAAAATTTTGATGTCATTATTTTAAGTACAGCTTCCGAACAGTATATCGTTACTCCAGAACATCTGGTAAACTCTAAAATAAAATTAATTCTTGACCTTTCGATTCCGCAAACGGTTCACCCTGATTGCAAAACAAATAACAAAGTGGAAGTTCTTGACATCGATACGATTTCTGCTATCCTTGACAAATCACTTGCAAACAGAAAAACATATCTGCCTATTGCAAATGAGATCATTAATGCACATATTGCTACCTTCGTTGATTGGAATGATTTTTATAAAAAAAGAAGTCAAATAGTAGAATTGAAAAAAATGTTGATAGAGGCTAGTCAAGGCTGTCCTCATTTAGCAAAACTTGAAGATATAGTTAAAGAAGAAATGGTTAATAAAACAATTCAATCCTTTGTCGTAAGTTTGAAACAAAATAAAGATTTTAAATTTGAACCTGAGAAGATTTTGAGTAAATTCATGCATTATGGACAGGCTAATTAGAATAGGGTCGAGAGACAGCAATTTGGCTTTATGGCAAGCAAAATTCATCGAAAATTTATTAAATCAACAAGGAATAAAAACGGAGATTATCCTTGTAAAAAGTGAAGGAGACATTAATTTAACGGTTCCATTATATGAAATGGGCGTTCAGGGAATTTTTACAAAAACACTTGACAGTGCCTTGTTATCAAACAAAATAGACATCGCTGTTCACTCCCTAAAAGATGTTCCCACACAATTACCAAAGAATTTAAAGATAGCGGCAATTCCAAAAAGGGCTATTGTTTCAGATGCTTTGGTTTTTCAGGATCCAACATTTAAAGTTTCTGAAAGAGAGGGAATAACCATTGCTACCAGCAGTTTAAGAAGAAAAGCACAGTGGCTTAACAAATATCCTAATCATACCATTGAATCAATCCGAGGGAATATCAATACCCGATTAGAAAAACTAGGAAGTACAGCACACTGGAATGCGGCACTTTTTGCTTCGGCCGGAATTGATAGAATCGGATTAAATGTACCAAACAAATTAGAATTGGATTGGATGCTCCCTGCTCCTGCACAAGGCGCATTGGGTGTAGTGTGCCGAGAAGATGATCCGGAAGTTGAGGCTATCTGTAAAACACTTAATCATCACGAAACAGCAGTTTGTACAGGAATAGAAAGATCCTTTTTAAGAAATTTGAAAGGCGGATGTTCAATTCCTATCGCTGCTCTGGCAATTGCTGACAATAAAAAAATTCATTTCACCGGAAATATTCTTTCATTGGATGGTGTTCGGAAAGTTGAGGTTGAAATGGATTTTGATTTAGAAAATTATGAGAATGCAGGGAAGTTAGCAGCTTTGAAATTGCTGGAAAATGGGGGAGATAAGATTGCTCAGGAGCTAAAAAGTTTTATGACAGAATAAACTATTTTGCCACAATTTCTTCCGGCAAAACTGATATTGATCAAGTAATTGATATTAGAATGGATCGCATCTTTAAACTCCTTTTGGATACTGTATTCCAGCATAGCGAAAATTAACTACGAACTAAATAAAATAAAATGAATATAGAGCATCTTTTTATTAAAGCATTAAAAGGCGAAAAGGTTGAAAGACCTCCTGTATGGATGATGAGACAAGCAGGAAGATATTTACCTGAATACATCGAATTAAGAAACAAATATGATTTTTTTACCCGTGTTCAAACACCTGAGTTAGCATGTGAAATAACGATACAACCTGTTGATCATATCGGAGTTGATGCCGCAATATTGTTTTCTGATATTTTAGTGATCCCTCAGGCAATGGGTCTCGAAGTGCAGCTTTTAGAACACAAAGGGCCTTTTTTACCTAAAACAATAAATACGCAAAAAGATATTGATGCGTTGATTGTTGGGGAAGACGCTGTTGCTTCCCTCGATTATGTTAGCAAAGCAATAAAATTAATCAAGAAAGAACTGAATGATCGTGTGCCGCTGATCGGATTTGCCGGAGCTCCTTTTACAATCCTTTGTTATATGGTGGAAGGCAAAGGAAGTAAAACATTTGATAAAGCTAAACAATTTTGTTTTTCTCAACCGGAATTAGCGCATCAATTACTTAATAAGATAACCGATGTAACCATCACCTATCTGCACGAACAAGTAAATGCAGGTGCAGATGTAATTCAGGTTTTCGATAGCTGGAGCGGAATGTTGGCCCCAAAAGATTTTAATCAATTTTCACTCCCCTATTTAAATAAAATCTCCGATAGCTTAAGCGCACGCGTTCCTGTTATTCTGTTCCCAAAGGGAAGTTGGTATGCTTTGGAAGAATTAAGCAAATCTTCTGCCGCTGCAATTGGCATTGATTGGTGTATTACTCCGAAACTTGCAAGAGCGCTTACTCAGAATAATAAAACATTACAGGGAAATTTTGATCCATGTAAATTATTACTTTCTATTCCACAAATCCAACAAGAAGTAAAAGAGATGATCGACGCTTTTGGAGTAGACAGATACATTGCTAATTTAGGTCATGGAATACTACCTAATATTCCGGTAGAAAATGCCAAAGCTTTTGTAGACGCAGTTAAAAATTACAAGTCTCTATAATTAATAATTTTCAATTATGAACACATATCAACAAAGCGAAAAATTATTTAAAAGAGCTCAATCAACTATTCCGGGAGGTGTAAACTCACCTGTCCGTGCTTTTAAAAGTGTTGGAGGAAATCCTGTTTTTATGAAAAGTGCAAAAGGGGCTTATCTTTTTGATGTGGATGGAAACAGATACATAGACTATATCAGTTCGTGGGGGCCAATGATATTGGGCCATTGCCATGAAGATGTGGTTCGTGCTGTTCAACAAAAAGTTAGTGAAGCTATTTCTTTCGGCACTCCGACAGAATTAGAAATTTCTATGGCCGAGTTGATCACTAGCATGGCTCCAAATGTGGACCTAGTGCGGATGGTCAGTAGCGGAACGGAAGCATGTATGAGCGCGATCAGATTGGCTAGAGGGTATACTGGCAAAGACAAAATAATTAAATTTGATGGTTGTTATCATGGTCATGCTGATTCCTTTTTAGTTAAAGCAGGAAGCGGACTTGCAACCTTCAATATTCAAACTGTACCCGGTGTAACAAAGGGTGTAGCTTGTGATACGCTTGTTGCTCCGTATAATGATCTGCCTGCGGTAGAAAAATTAATTAAAGAAAATGCAGGAGAAATTGCAGCAATCATTATTGAACCTGTTGTAGGAAATATGGGGTGTATTTTACCGGAGCCCGGATATTTGGAAGGCTTAAGAAAACTCTGCACCCTACATAAAATTGTTTTTGTTTTTGATGAGGTAATGACGGGGTTCCGTCTTGCACCGGGTGGTGCACAGCAACGTCTAAAAATTGATGCGGACTTGGTTACCTATGGAAAAGTTATAGGCGGAGGGATGCCTGTCGGGGCTTTTGGTGGTAAAAGAGAAATTATGGAACACATCGCTCCTTTGGGAAATGTTTATCAGGCAGGAACGTTGAGCGGAAATCCTGTCGCCACCATAGCTGGATTTACAACGCTAAGTATATTAAAAAACGACCCTAAAATTTATCAGAATCTGGATAGCAAAACAAATTCATTGAAAGAAGGATTACATAATACCCTTTCAGCAAAAGGGATCGCACATACCATTAACCAGATTGGAAGTATGATAAGTGTACATTTTGGTGAGCACAAAGTGAATAATTTTGAGACGGCATCCAAATGCGATATTCCATTTTTTAACCGTTTCTTTCATCACATGCTTTCAAAAGGAATTTATTTACCTCCTTCAGCATATGAAAGCTGGTTTTTAAATAATGCCTTGTCTGACGATGATATTGTGATTACTTTAGAGGCCTTAAACAAATTTTAAATTAATCGAAATGAACGAAGATATTTTACCCTTACTTAACAAATACGACCTTCCACTTCCTCGTTACACAAGCTACCCAACAGTCCCATACTGGGAGAAGGAAAGCATTACAAATGAGAGCTGGTCAAAAGCTGTAGTTGAAACTTTCAAAAAAGAAAATGGAGAATTGTGCATCTATATTCATTTACCATTTTGCGAAAATCTCTGTACTTTTTGTGCTTGCAATAAACGTATCACAACAAATCACAAAGTTGAAGAGCCTTATTTAGTAACTGTTTTAAAAGAGTGGGATATGTACCGCGCTTTATTGCCATCAGCACCTATCATTAGAGAGATACACCTTGGTGGAGGAACACCAACTTTTTTCAGTCCTGAAAATCTGGTGCGACTAATAAAAGGAATTACAAAAGATTCTAAAGTTTCTCCTGATCACGAATTTAGTATTGAGGTACACCCAAATTACACCAGTGAAGAGCATTTGGCACAATTAGCTACTGTAGGTTTTAACAGAATCAGTTTAGGTGTTCAAGATTTCGATCCGGAGGTTCAGTATGTTATTAATCGTGTTCAGTCTTTTGAAACAACAAATGAAGTGGTTCAATGGGCTCGAAAACACGGCTACAATAGTATCAACATTGATCTG
>JAPLDC010000239.1 GCA_026391935.1 Bacteroidota bacterium
AAATCCTGTTTTTATTGTCGGCTCCGCTACCGGTAAAGATGGCATTCATGGTGCTACATTTGCTTCTGCAGATATCACTGAAGATTCTGCGAAAGATCTTCCTGCTGTTCAGGTTGGAGATCCTTTTCAGGAGAAATTATTATTGGAAGCTTCTTTAGAAGTTATTAAAACAGGTGCTGTTATTGGAATGCAGGATATGGGTGCTGCAGGGATCACTTGCTCCACTTCTGAAATGTCGGCAAAAGGTGAACACGGAATGGATATTTGGTTAGATAGAGTGCCTACTCGTCAGGCAAATATGCAACCTTTCGAGATCTTACTTTCTGAATCACAAGAGCGTATGTTGATCGTTGTGAAAAAAGGGAGAGAAAAAGAAGTCCAAAAAGTTTTCGATAAGTGGGACCTGAATTGTGCTATGATAGGAACAGTTACCGATACAAAACACATTAAATTTTATGTTGGTGATGAACTTGTTGCTGATGTTCCCGCTTTTGACCTTGTATTAGGTGGTGGCGCTCCGGTATATCATCGTGATTATAAAGAACCTGCTTATTTTAAAGAGTCAAAAAAGTTCAATATTGATACAGTAGAAGTTCCGAAAGACCTAAAAGCTGTTTCTAAATTTTTGATCGGCCATCCAAATATTGCATCAAAACAATGGGTCTATAATCAATATGATTCAATGGTTGGTACAGCAAACATGAGTACTAATGCTCCATCAGATGCTGCCATTGTAAATATTAAAGGAACAAATAAAGCCATTGCATTAAAAGTAGATTGTAATGCTCGTTATGTAAATGCAGATCCGGAAGTTGGATGTGCAATTGCTGTTTCTGAAGCAGCTCGTAATATCGTTTGTAGCGGTGGCGAACCATCCGCAATAACCAATTGTCTTAATTTTGGAAATCCATACAACCCAGAAGTATACTGGCAGTTTGTGAATGTAATCAAAGGAATGGGAAGTGCTTGTATAAAATTTGAAACACCTGTAACTGGTGGTAATGTTAGTTTTTATAATCAATCTTCTTATGAAGGTCCTGTATTTCCAACACCAACAATTGGTATGTTAGGAGTATTGAAAGATAAGTCAACACGTATGACGTTGAATTTCAAAAATGAAGGGGATTCGATTTATTTGATTGGTAGTTCAAAAAATTGTATCGCTTCGTCTGAATATTTATATTCTTATCACAAGGTGAAAAATACACCAGCTCCGTTCTTTAATTTAGATGAAGAGTTTGAAGTACAAAAAGCTGTGAAAACAATCATAAAAGAAAAGATAATTCAATCGGCTCACGATTGCGCTGATGGAGGATTGTTTATCACATTGCTTGAAAGTGCAATGACAAATAATTTAGGTTTCGATATCAGTTCTGATGCAGATATTCGGAAAGATGCATTTTTATTTGGTGAAGCACAAAGTAGAGTTGTCGTTTCTGTAAAAAAATCCGATGAGGATAAATTCATTGATCTGATGATGGCTTCAAGAGCAGAGTTCGAATATCTTGGTGATGTAAAAGGTAAAGAAATGATTATTGATGACGAATCTTTCGGAACGGTTGCTGAGGCAAAATTAATATTTGATAGTGCTTTGGGTGAATTGTTGAAATAAGTTCTAAAGTATAAATTTATTGTTGTTCCTTCATTATGAAGGAAAATGAATGTGGCATTCTCATCGTAATTAAATGAGATTGCTTCAATTGCATAAAAATCTCTCCAAATGACATAAGCAAAAAACAGCTCAATGAAGAAAACAGTAGCACTTTTACTATTTATTATTTGTACTGCATTTTCATATTCTCAAATTTCCGCACTAGAATATTATAATAGTGCATTGATCAACGATTCCCAAAAAGATTATTCTGACGCACTTCACGACCTTGATAATGCGATCAATCAAAATCCAAATTATGATAGTGCATATTGTTTGCAGGGTTTTATCAATTATAAAATCGGCGAATATAAGCTGGCAATCAAGTTACTTGATAAAGCGATTAAATTAAAACCAGATTATTTTGATGCAATAAATGGAAGAGGAATTGTTAAAGCACAATTGAAAGATTATGTTGGTGCTATAAAGGATTTTACAAAGGCAATTGAATTAGATCCTATAAAACCTAAACCTTATTATAATAGAGCATTAGCAAAGGCGCATATGGATGATTATGAAGCAGCAATTAAGGACTTAGATAAATCCATATCTTATGATGCTAAATACGCAAACGCATATTATAGTCGTGCTTTTTGGAAAGATATTTCCGGTGATTATGCTGGTGCTGTGGCAGATTACAAAAAGGTAATTGAATTAGATTCTACTTATCGTGAGGCATATATAGGTTTAGCAACGACTCTTTATCAGCATGGTGAAAAAGCTTCTGCTTGTGAACTATTAAATATTGCTGCTGATAAAGGAAGTATTATGGCGGATGAATTAGTCACCAAATTATGTAATTGATGAAAAGGATAATTGCAACTACTTTATTTTTTATACTCTTGGGCAATTGTTCTATTGCGCAAATATCATTTACGATAATAAAACAGGACGTAAAATGTAATAACCTTGAATTCGGAAAAATTGATATAAATGTTGTTTCGACAAATCCACCTTATACATTTCTTTGGAATACAGGACAAACGACTTCTTCTTTATTAGGTCTCAATGAAGGAACATATTCAGTTGTGGTCACAGATAATCTTGGTATAGACACAACACTAACTATTTCGATCCATACGATAGAATGTCAAATGGCTCCTGAAATTGTTTTTACGCCCAATGGTGATGGGATTAACGATTCTTGGTTCATTCAGAATTCTCAGTTTTTTCCTCAGACATCCGTTACTGTTTATAATCGTTTAGGTCAGAAAGTTTTTGAACATAGAGGTATTTATGAGCCTTGGGATGGGAAAGATCTTTTTGGTGTAACGGTTCCGGATGCATCATATTATTACATTATTTTTCAAAACGGGACTGATAAAGGATCGGTGATAAAAGGCTGCATTTCAATTATTAAATAATGAGAATAAGAAAAACCATATTATTTTTATTTTTAGCCTTTGCTGCAAATGCTCAGCAAGCTGTGCAGTATTCTCAATTTATGATGAATGAATATGGTTTGAATCCTGCTGTGGCAGGAAGTGATAAAGGTATAAATGTTATGGTAGGCAGGAGAGTTCAATGGCGAGGTTTTGCATTCGCTCCGGAAACAAACTTTGCGAGTGTCACAAAATCTTTTGGTAAAAAAGGATATAAACTATTTTGGCATGGAGTAGGTGCTTATGTAGAGCAAGACAAGTTTGGGATTTTTACTAATAAGGTTGTATATGCATCCTATGCGATTCATTTAAAATTATCGTCTAAATATTATTTTAGCGCTGGA
>JAPLDC010000197.1 GCA_026391935.1 Bacteroidota bacterium
AAGATTTCCGAGGAAATTAATTATAAAGATTCCCAAAAGGATGGATATGCCAAATATTCCAGAAAGGGTGCAGTTTACGAAGAAGGTAGTTTTTTAAATGGGAAAAATGATGGTGTCTGGATTTATTATTATCCGACAGGTGAATTGAATTCAAAAATAAATTTTAAAAATGGTGAGAAGAATGGGGAAGGTGTTTATTATTATAAGGATGGAACAATTTCCCAAAAAGGTCAATTTGTTATTGGTGAAAAATCGGGAATGTGGATGGCTTATGATGAGAAAGGAGCAATAGCATCAGAATTGAATTATAATTCAAACAAACTTGATGGTGATGCAAGATATTACGAGAAGGGGAAATTGGTTTGTTCGGGAAAACATAATAAAGGTGTGAGGATCTTTGTTTGGAAATTTTACAATGCCAAAGGCAAAGAAACTTCTGTTTATGATTATGGTTATACTTTTGTTTCCAGCAAGGACACTCCTCCTCAGCCACCGAGTGTTAATGATGTTGTCAAAGTTTCAGAATCCCCTTTGGCAATTGTTGATATTATGCCGGTTTTTCCAGGTGGCGAAAATATGATGATGGAATTTATTCAAAAGAATATTGTTTATCCACAGAAGGAAAAGGAATCTGCTATTCAAGGTATTGTATACGTATCATTTGTTGTTGATAATTTAGGAGAAATAAGTAATGTTAAAATACTTAGAGGTGTCCCCGGAGGTGCCGGTTGTGATCAGGAAGCAAAAAGGATCGTGGAGATCATGCCTCGTTGGACACCCGGAATGCAAAATGGAAGGCCGGTTCCAGTTTCATTTAACTTACCAATAAAATATAAACTAAGATAAAATGGGTAAATTAAATTTTCTTAAAACAGAATTTCCTAAATTGACAGTAAAACTTAATTCAGATGCAAAAGGAAATTGGGGTGTGTTGAATGCGCAACAAATGGTTGAGCATATGTCAGATTCGGTAAGTTATGCTACCGGAAAAAAATAACCAACCCTTACATTCTTCAAAAGAAAATGTTGGTAAGTATAAGGAGTTTGCAATGAGTGATAAAGAATTCAAACCCAATACTAAGAACGCTTTAATGTCGGAAACGCCAATTCCAACTAAGAATTCAACAATGCAATTGGCTTTGCTGGAATATGAACAGCAAATAAATTCCTTTATAAATTATTTTGAAAATAATGAAGGTGCTACAATTACAAATCCTTTCTTTGGTGATCTGAATTTTGATGAGTGGATTCATTTATTATACAAACATGCCGTTCATCATTGCAAACAATTTGGATTGGTTTAATTACCATTTGTAACATACAGAATAATTAGGATGAACTTTTCTTATTCTTGAATTTTTTAATTTTGCCCTGTTTATTTTTTTTCTAAACCACAGTCCTGAACTTTTCTTTTTAATTTTTGCTCCTGAGCTTCCTGAACTCGCTGGCGAGAACTTCTTTGCTGAAATAAGATCTCTTTTTCCTTGATAAGATAAATTATCGTTGCCAACGATATTTTCCTGATTTAGAATGTTTTCTTTTGGGTTGAACTTATTGTCCAACTGATCAGTGACATTTACATTCAAAGCAAATTGCTGTTTATTTCCATCTTGTGTTTGTTTATATGCATCATCTGCCAGCTTCTGATATTTATGACAAGGGCAATCCGGGTTGCGAGGATCATTCAACGCATATTGTTGATTTCCGGTGTTAGTTTGTGAATGAGCATTTTGAACTAATAAGAAAAATAAAATGAATAACCGCAGAGCTCCGGCAAAATCCTCCGGTAAAGATCTTAGATTGTTACCTTCTCTAAAATTCCTTTGTTCCTCTCTAAACTCTCTACAGCTATTCATTTGTTTTTTGTATTAAACGATTTTTCTTTTCTTTTATTATTTCCTGTGATACAGATTTTTCAATTCTGCTCGAAATGTCATTTCGAGCAGTGTCGGGAAATTAGAGCACCGTTTTTTTGATCGTTATTTTTTCTAAACCACTCCATGTTTTAAATTCATTGGTATAATACAAGTATGCGGACGATGCTGGTGCATCATATTCTCCGGGCATTTCTGCTTTAAGATCCAGATTGATCTCTTTCACAGATTTCGGACCTAAACCGCGATAATAAATTGCAATATTGTTACCTACAATTTCGTAGTAATCGAATATCTTTTTATCCTGCAATTCTTTTAACTGCCACGGTTGAACTGTGAATCCTGCGGGTATCCCAATGATTGCCATTGTGCTAGGAACTTCTTCATTCTTTTTGTTAGTGATTGTTGCTGTCATTCTTACCGTTTCTCCAACTGTTGCAGTTTTTGTTGCAAGTTTTGTTTTAAGGTCGATTGCACATGCTACATCACTTACAGGAAGAGTTGTATTCCATGTTGCAGAGACAGAATATGGTAAAGGTGTTTTTACTCCAATGTATTTTACTTTCACATCGTGTTTGCCTTCTCCTTTTACAAATTCTTCCATTCCATCAATTACGATTGACCCTTTTTCTCCAGCTTTGTAAGTTCTTTCAGCAACTTTTTTTCCGTCTACAAAAATGTCAACAGTTCCATCCTCATTAGTCTTTTTACTGAATTTTGCATATTCAGTCAATGCTTTCAACGCTAATATTGTCCCTTGTGTACTGCTGAATACCCCGGAACCACTTCTTGCACCAACTAAAAATTGAACTGCGCTTTGAAGAGCATTAGCGTTTTTGCCTTGTGTTTTTAAAATTGCAAGGATACTTAGGGATGTTGTTTCTATTGTTAATGATTGCCCTTGTGAATAAGTGATTGAATGTGTTGAACCTGTCCAGCTGCCATTTTTATCCTGTTTAGATAACAAAGCATTCATTGCGTCTTCGGCTTTTGACGTTTCATTTAATTTGTAAGAAGCATTTACCATCATCGCCAGCATATATGGGTCTTTTAATTCCATTGCTTTTTTATAGGATGTCTCAAATTCTTTTTTGATATCCGTATAACCTGCTTCAGCTAATGCGTAAACCGTGTATGCATTTAGAATATCATTGCTTATCCTTCCGAAATCATGGTAAGCATGACCTTCTCTTTGAAATCCCCCTTTACCGTCTTTGTGACTCATTAACCATTCAGAGGTACGATCTACCATTTTTTGATCTACATCTGCTCCTGCTTTTTTCATGTCTGCAAATTCCATGATGCCATAAGCGGTTAATCCTTCGTGTGCTGGTGAAGCACCAAACCATTCATAACCTTTGTCTTTTGTTTCGAAAGTTGTTAATCTTTTATAACCTCTGTTCAACAGATCGCTCGCATATGAAATTGTTTTTGAATCTTTGCTGTCTGTTGATTTTAAATAATCCAAAACCATCGCGTTCGGATATGCAGTGCAGGATGTTTGTTCAAAACAACCATATGGTTCTGATAAAATCCCTTCGACACCTTTCATTAAGTCATTCACAACATTTGGATAAGCCGTAAAACTCATTTTTAATGATCCATTCACTACTTTGTTCATCTCAAATGAAAAGTCCTTTTCCATATCTTGTCCTGAGAAAGATGCATTTACTGGAAATCCTTTTGGTGCGATCTTTATTTTTTGAGTAAAAGCATCCCCTAATCCACATGCTCGGAAAGAAATTGTGAATTCGCCATAGCCAATTTTATCCAATACTTTATAATCCAGATAAATTGTTTTTGCTTTTCCAGGCATTATAATTTGTGCTGTTGGAATATCAACTATTGCTTGTAAGCCATCAGGAGAAATTATTGTTAATGCTCCACCCAATGGTTTATCTGTGTTATTTTTTAATGTTAAAGGGATCGAAACATTGTCCTCAGTTGCTACTTCAACCGGAATTTTTGTTGTCATTGCAAATGGTAATTGTGTGAAGAAGTTTTTTTCTGTTCTCCCAACTGTACCATCTGATGCAATGCCTTCGGCTGTTGTTCTGAAGGAGGTAATATCATCAGAAGCATAGAATT
The DNA here is from genome assembly GCA_026391935.1 of Bacteroidota bacterium. Taxonomy (GTDB): domain Bacteria; phylum Bacteroidota; class Bacteroidia; order 2-12-FULL-35-15; family 2-12-FULL-35-15; genus 2-12-FULL-35-15. The sequence continues at coordinate 3,963 of JAPLDC010000197.1, forward strand.
CCAAAGTTTTTGTTCCGGTTCTATCCACTTCCACATTAGGATTCCAATATATAGGATTCCTGAAATCTGTCCTTGTTTCAACATTTTCTTTTTGGTCATAAACCGGAGTGGCAAATTGTCTCGCACGGTAATAGGTCATGATGTTTTGTTGTTGCACTTCATTTTTTGCAAATTCTGCCATCCTGAATCTTCCGTCGCGTCTGTCTGCCGATTTTGAAGCAACATCTTCAATACCATCGTGGGCAATCTTTTTGTCAGCTTTAGAAACTTTTATATCGACATTCTTTTCTTCAATTCCAGCAAATGCTTGTTCTCCGTTTCCTTTTTTTGCACTTTTTTGTTTGACATTGGCTATTTTCATTGGACGATTTTCCAGATTCATTTCTTCATCTTTCATGTTTGCTCCTGCTCCACCCATTGGTGCTTCAGCAGGCATCGCCGCCATTTCGTCCATTTCAACTCGTGATCTTGATGAACCTTGTAAGTTGTAATAATTTTTATAGTAATTGTTATCATACATATACATTACAATTCCCTGATCATAATTTTGTATGTATTGTGATTGTGGACCATATCCGGATGCTGAATAGGATAAAGTTACAGGATTACTCAGATCTAATTTATTGAAAATGAATTTTCCGTTTTCATCTGTTTCATATTCACCTCCATTATTGATCTTTATTTTTGCACTTGTAATTACTTTTCCTGTTGAGGCATCTATTACTGTACCCGCGATAATTGCTCGTTCTCCCGGAAAGGCTGCAGTAGCCATGTTGTCATCCATTAATTTTTCCCAAGTGAATCGTCTCCATCCAGCTGTTAGTAAAAGGTAATCCAACGCCTTATCTGCTTTTGGTTCTTTGTTTGAGAAATAAAATGCTGGTTCTTCTACTTTTTCTTTGATGTCTTGTTGTAAAAGTAATTGTGATAATATATTTCCTGATTTGTCATCAGCAAATGAAATTAATTGGTCATTTACTACTGACAATGAAAGATTTGCTGGCATAGGTATTCCGCGTTCATCTTTTACAGTGATGGTCATTTTTACTTTTTCTCTTGGTAGATATTTGTCTTTATCCGTTTCTATTGAAATGTTTAGCTGTTTGTCTTTGTTTACAAAAGCCAATCGTTCTGAACGTGGAACACCTTTGGAATCAAATAGTGTTATTTGTGAAACACCGATTGGAAAATTAGAAGTAGGAAAAATAATTTTGTTACTTCCTTTTTTTGCTGATATCTCGGTTGAATAATAAATTTTACCTCTCACTTGTGCGATCAATGATAGATCTTCTGTCTCGGTTGTATTGACATTTACCGCAACTTCACCGTTTTTTGAATTATCCACATTCATAACATAACCACGGGATAATGATTGGGGTAGTGAAAATGTTTCTGTTATTCCTTCCGGTTTAGTAATTTTTACGCAATATTTTTCATTTCCCTGAGGTGTAAAATTGAATGAACCCATTCCCATGTGATAACTGCTGAATGAACTTACCTGATTGCCCTTTTCGTTTACTACTATACCTTCAATATCCGCAGGTTTATTAAATTCATTTAAGGCTCTGAATGCAACATTACTTTCCAATCCAGTAACAAGATCGCCTCCTTCAGGGAATAATGTAAATTGAATTTTATTTAATAGGATAGGAATGGAACGGGAGATGCTTTCTGTCAAACCATTGTATTCTATCATGACATTTAGCAGACCATCACTTGTTTTTAACTCTTTCGGAAGATCAAATTTTAAATATTTTATTCCGTTCTCATCTGTTTCATCCGCTTTCGCAATAAATTGCTGACCATTTAAATTACCTACAAATTTTATTTTGTAATTGCTGAGTGGTTTATTTTCATTTGTATTCAATTCGAGTTTTGCAACAACTTCATCACCTGCTCCAAATGCTTTTTTCTCGAAATCTAATTTCATTTTTAAATTTGGAAGTACAATATCTTGCACTTGTAATTCTTTTTCAAAGACGTTATTTTCTCCTTCGTTTTTCATCCAATTAGTATAGGCTCTTACTTTATAAAGCCCACCAAGTGCATCGGCATCTAAAACAAAATCACCGGCAGCAACACCATTTTTTGCAATAATATTGATGGTTTTTTCAATTGTCCCCTTTGGGTTTAAGAATTCTACATGGACAATATCGCTTTTTTGGGATGCTTTCATTGATTGCCCGTCTCTAACATAGGTTGTGAACCAGATATTGTCCCCCGGCTCATAAAAAGGCTTATCGAACTGAACATATAACCGGTCTTCCGGGAGTTTTTGTTGATAAGCGCTTAGTTTACTTTTTATGGAACGGATAAATTCGTTATCCATCGCTAACTGGTAGTAATTACTTGGAGTGATCCAAGCTACCATTGCCAACATTGCCAGGCTTATTCCTGCGATCGGCACAATTCTGTTTATTTTAAAATTTCTCATGGCTCTATGTTTTTGATTCATTTGCCATTAAGATGCAGGAGGAATTAATATTCCATAAAGGGAATGGAAATTTAGGATTTAGGGTTTAGGAGTGGAATGGATTTGTTTAGACTTTATAGGCGTTTCCAGTATAGAATTAATCCTGAATTTTAGCCTTCGAGGATCTCCAGATACAGATCTTCCACTTTTTTTCTTGCCCAAGGTGTAGCACGGAGAAATTTTAAGCTGGATTTGACACTAGGGTCTTTTTTGAAGCAGTTTATGTCGATGTGATAAGCTAAATTTTCCCAACCATAAAAGGCAATCAAATGATTCAGGATCATTTCTAAAGTTTTGCCATGCAGCGGATTATTTTGCTGTTCAGATCGCATGAAAATATTTAATTTCTTCTAAAGGTTCTGATCTTTGCATCTTTGCCTTTCAATTTTTCTTTTTGTGCAGGTCCGCCAAGATTTACTTTTTTATTTTTTTCCTTTTTCTCATGGAAAGCTGGTCCGGGAACATAAGTATCTTTCCCTTTTTTCTGTTTTATCCTGTCAACAATTTTTGGCATCTCATCATCAGTAAGCATTTTTGAAATAACGACATCGGATGGTAACGACTCGTAAGGAATGATCTTGTTCATTACGCGTTCAATTTCGACTTGATATTCTTGTTCCGCTTCTGTAATAAATGTGATGGCTGTTCCTATCTTGTTGGCACGGCCGGTCCTTCCGATCCTGTGGATATAATCTTCCGGCGTTTCTGGTGTGTCAAAATTTATTACATGGGTTACATCCGAAATATCAAGACCTCTGGCAAGAATATCTGTGGCGATCAATACCCTTTTAGTTCCTTCGTGGAATTGTTGTATTAAAATTCGGAACATGATAACATAGCTGAATGATTTGCTCCAGCGGAGTTCCATGAGGTGCAACTTCTATCTTGTGAGGTTCAAAAAAATATTTTGCAATTACTTGTTCAATTTCCTCATTCATCGTTGCCGAGAACATTAAATTTTGTCTTTTTGATGGCAATGTCTCCAAAAAACTCAATAATTGTTGGCGAAAACCAAGGCTAAGCATTTGGTCAACCTCATCGATCACTAATTGCCTGATATCTTTTAATCTCAATAATCCTGTTAATGCAAGATCCACAAGTCGTCCGGGGGTTGCAACAATAATATCAACTCCGTTATATACTAATTGCTTTTGTGTATTGATATTGGTGCCACCATAAACAGCCAAAAAACGGATGCTGGTATAGCCGCTTAGTTTTTCAATCTCTTTTACAATCTGTAAAACAAGCTCCCGGGTAGGCACAATTATCAATACTCTTGGATGTTTTTGATCCGAAAATTTTAATTGACGAAGAATAGGTAATAGGTATGCGAACGTTTTCCCTGTGCCCGTTTGTGCGA
>JAPLDC010000115.1 GCA_026391935.1 Bacteroidota bacterium
TTGTAACCACTTCCATAAGAAGCTTCAATATCTATAAAGCCATCATGATTTAAATCACCAGTAGCAAATGATAAAAATGGACTCATTGAACCACCAAAAGCACCTGTTACATTTGTGTATGTTCCGTCTCCGTTATTGTGGTACATTACTATGCTAGACCCGTTGTAAGCAGTAATGAAAATGTCTAACCAACCATCGTTATCAAAATCTTCTAAAATTGATTCCTCTGCATCAAAAGAAGTTGAAAACCCAGAGCCAGCTGTTACATCTGTAAAAACAGCTGAACCATTGTTTTTGAAAATTTGACTGTTTTCTCCGTGATTGGTTTGTAAAACATCCATATCACCATCGTTATCCAAATCACCAAAACTTGAAGTCCAAGATTGTTTAAAATCTCCAACTGGTTCAATGTTAGTTGATGCAGCACTTTCCGTGAAAACACCTGAACCATTATTTTTAAATAAACGATCTCTTCTTCTTTGATCTGTATAACTTGATGTACTTTGACGACAATGTGCAATGTAAAGATCCAAATCGCCATCATTGTCGATATCTAACCAAACACTTCCATAATTTCCAGAATCATAAGGGTCTCCTCCGTAAGTCAAACCTGGATTAATATTGGTGTTTATTAATGTTGTTGTCGCAGCTAAAGTGCCACTGTTGTTTTTGTAAATTTTCATGTAATTATTATCATCGCAAACGGCTAAGTCTACCCAACCATCATTGTCAAAATCACCAAAAGTGATATTTTGCACAAAGTATGACCCAGTTAACGTAATAATTGTTTTAGCAATTGTACTTCCTGTCCAAGATAGTTTTACAAGATACATAGCTCCATTATTGCCAGTTGCAATATCTTTCCACCCATTATGGTCAATATCGGCAACTGCCATTCCCCAAACATTTGAAGCTGATATAGCTCCTAAATTATAATGTGTATATGACCCGTTTTGATTCTGCATGTCAATTACAAGTGATTTTGACTGGTCCATCTTAACAATATCATCAAGACCATCATTGTTGATATCAGATACAGAAATTGCGCAGCCACTATGAGTAGCTGTAGGGGTAAGGGTGTTCGAATTTGTAAAAGCGGTCTGTGAATTAACAATATTTGTAAATATTGAAAAACAGAATACTCCAAAAAACATTTTGTGGAAAGTAGAGTTTGTCATGATTTTGGCTTTTGTTTTAGTTTGAGCTACTAAAATAAGCAAAATGTCATGATTTTACAATTTTTTTATTAATTGTTTTCGTACCTGTATTAATTTTTATAAAGTATATTCCTGAAATATTGGGTAAATGGAGGTTAATTATAGATTGGTACCCAATATTCTGAAGTTGAGATTGAATTTGCCCTGCTGAATTATAGACAATCACTGACTTGATAAGTGTTCCATATTCAGAAGAAATATAAATATTGCCATCCATAGTGATTGTTGGCCACACTTTTACTTGTTCATTTAAGGAATATCTGTTAGTAGAAAGTGGTAAGAGTACATTGATCAAGCTGTCGCTTGCCACCAAAATGGGCTTTTTGTCGGCCGCATCATACATCGTTTTAAAAGTATTTATTTCTGGCGTACTATATGTAAACATATTGTCGACCCATTTTGGCGGAATAGATTGATAATAAATTTTTGATTTCACACTTATATTTCCAACTGCTGCAGACAAAGGAACGGCAAAATGTACCCAATCAATTCCACTGCCTTCAATTGAAGAAATTTTATTGAAATCGGGATCAGAAAATGCGTCATTCGAATTTTTTACAGTATCATAAACCGGCGAAGCGGATGTGAAACCTAATGGTGGTATTCGATTGTCTTTTAATAAAATAGATGCTCGCTCTAATACGGAAGTGAAATTTCCATTCACATCCCCAGGAACCAATTCATAAATTTGAGGGACATTGGATTGATTAATATTATCATGGTGGATTTCGAAAGCAGTGTTTTCTCCAATTACACCAAATTGATCATTAAAAATTCCAGATTTGAAAATTGTATCACTATTCCCATCGATTACAACAAATTGTAAAACAGTTCTTCGAGAAGGATAACCAGAAGGGAACTTATGTCCCGTTTTGTTTTTTAACATCACCTTAAAAAAGGCAGTATCTGAAGTGATATTAACTAATTGTAAATCTAGATCCAAAGCTTTTGTTTGCAGCATATCCATTGTAGCGGTGATGGTTGAATCAAAACTTTTGTTTGGTACATCTATTCCGAGAGCACCTTTGTTTGCTTTGATTAAATTAAGCATTATGGAATTCGCTCCTGCAAAAACGTGTTGATTAAAAGGTGTACGAGGTGTTAGACCAGTAAACCCATTTGCGATAATGATTGGATCTAAAACTTGTGGCATATGACAAGTTTGACATTGGATATTGTTTGCAGGAAAATCTGAGTTTTTGTATTCATGATATGTTGCTTGCTCCACAAAGTAACCTCCAGTATAGCTGCCTGATAGATCAACGGATTCGGTAATTAGTGTATGACAAGAAGAACACACTTTAGCTTGAGCCATGTGGTTACTATATGTCGGAGTGAATCCTTCGTATAATTGCATTGGTCCCACAGAAGGTGCAGTGAAAGGACCGTATTCAACATGGTTTGTGTCGTATGGTATTATGCCCGAATAAGAAAAGCCCACACTCGGATTTATTGCATGGCAAGAGCCGCAAGACACTCCGTCTAATCCAAGTGTATCATTTACTAGATCAGAAAGACCATAAAAAGGATTACCATGGAATTTAGAGGTATATGACCCCAGGGGCGCATGGCAATCTAAACATTTGTTTTGAAGTCCATTTGCATGTGCTGGATTGACAGTAATTTCATGTGTTACTTTCGCCCTCCAAAAAGGATCTTTTGCTGATAACGCCATCATTGAACTTTCCCATCTGCTAACTAAATTTATATCTTCTCCAGCTTCATTTATGTTTGCTACATGAGCTGAATCGTAGCCATGGCATCCTCTGCAGCTCGATGAAGGTAGAAAAAATTCCCCAGGTTCAATTGGAGCCCGATTCAAAATTCCTTTGTAAGCATCTAACTGAGATTGAGTATGAAATTTGTGTCCCGAGTTTTTTGAAGCAGCAGAATTCAAAAATTTAAAGCCAGTCACAAAGCCAACTATTATAAAAAGAATTGTAATTTTTTTAATATTCATGCAATAGTTTTTTTCTGTAAATATAAATAATAATGAATAGTGTCAAAATTGCTAAAATATGTGAGATGTTCAAGATATAAATAAAAAAAATCCCGATGTTGAATCGGGATTTTCTCTTATTTGCCTGAACGCTTTTTGAACTCGTTAATGCCTTCATCCATCCAATTGGTGTATTCCGGTATTCCCGATTTATAGCCTCTTGGAGTATTAAGCAATTGTTCACTATGGTCGAGCAATACATACAAGGGTTGCGTACTTTGTTTGTATAATGTTTCTTCCATATATTTAAATTTATCTCCAACAGTTGTGATCTCTCTTTCTTGTCCGAACCAAAATACCTTCATATAATCCTTTGGATCTAATTGCGCTTTATCGTCAACGAATAAAGAAACCAACACTACATTATTGTTAAGTCGTTTTGTTACCTCAGCATCCGGCCAAACAAAGTCTTCAGTCTTTCTGCAGTTTGCGCATTGGAGTCCGGTAAAATCGATCATTAATGGTTTGCCAACTTTTTTCGCATAGGCTAATGCATGTGCGTAATCATTTTTGAAATGTACAATTCCGTTTTTGCTCGTATGAATATATGCTGCAAATTCTGGGTCTATATTTGAAACTTGAGTATTTGTAGTTGTCCCAGAACCACCAAATCCATTAGGCGATTCGGAGTTTTCGTAAGATGGTAACACACCGCTAAATAATTTTAGTGGCGCTCCCCATAATCCGGGAATTAAATAGATGGTAACAAAGAAAGAAAGAATGATAACGAATATTCTTGTTACTGAAAGGTGTTTAACATCACTGTCGTGAGACGTCTTGAAGCCACCTAATAAGTA
>JAPLDC010000534.1 GCA_026391935.1 Bacteroidota bacterium
AAATTGTTTTTATTCCTTGAAGTTTTGCATAACAATTTTCTGTTCTTTCATGGCTAAGCATAAAAAATGCGGCGCCTTCTCCGGCAATACTTCCATTTGTTTTGCTTTGAAATAATTCCAATGAAGGAACACTTTCTTCTTTTTTCCAATAACCAATAAGATCACATACGCGATAAAATTTTTCTGTCATTTCATCGTGGCCTCCTACTAATACATTTTTCGATTCTCCTTCTGCAAGTGTCATTAAACCATCTAATACTGCACTCTCAAAAGAAAAACCTTTGTGAACATAGGTAAAGTTGTAATTCATGCATTTTAATTGTAATGCGATCTGAGCACTTACCGTATTGTGAGTAGATTGAATGAATGAAGTGGGAGTGAGGAATTGCTCCTCATTTTCAATAATAGCAAGAAGAAATTTTTCTGTGTCTTCCAAACAGCCTAATGCTGTGCCCGTCATGATGGCATCAGGGATTTCAATTTTTGCATCCCTCAAACAAACTGTTGAAGCGGCGATACTCATTTTTATGATCCGCGACATTCTGCGGGCTAGGGTTGGATTCAGCAGTTCCTTGTAGGATGGTTCGATACAATTTAAAGATTTTGAATTATGTTCCACCACTTCAGATAAAAAATCGTTTGTGTCGAACGTTTTTTGAGGGGAAACAATTCCAAGTCCTGAGATATATGCTTCCATTTCCTATTTATGTCTTGAAAAAATTAAGGCTGATGTATTTCCTCCGAAACCAAATGAATTAGACAATACATGATTTATTTTTTTGTCAGTTTTTAGTGATGTTGTTGGTTTAAAGCTCAACTCAGGCATAGGGTTTTTATAATTCAGATTTGGAAAAACAATATTGTGTTTTATTGCCAGGATCGAAAATACTGCTTCAATTGCAGCACATGCACCTAACGTATGACCTGTAAATGCCTTTGTAGAGCTGATGTTAGGAACTTTATTTGAAAATATCCTGTCTATGGCTGTGCCTTCGGATAGATCATTTATTGCTGTTCCTGTTCCATGCGCATTTATATAATCAATATCGCTCGGTTTTAATCCGCTTACCTTAAAAGCTTTTTCCATCGCTAAAAAAGCGCCTGCACCATCTGGAGAGGAAGCGGTTTGATGATAGGCATCATTTGAATTTCCGTAACCTGAAAGTTCTGCATAGATCTCTTTTCCTTTTGCTGCTTTCTCTGATTCGATAACGATATACCCTGCACCTTCACCTAGGTTTAAGCCTTGACGTTGTGCATCAAATGGTTTACATTCTTCCTTATCCAATATCATTAAGGTCATAAATCCATTGATAGTAAAACGGGACATTGAATCTGTTCCACCAACGATCACTCTATCTAAAATGCCATGTTTTATTAGTCTTGCTCCAAACATAATCGAGTTTGCAGAAGAAGAACATGCTGTAGAAATTGTTGTCAGATACTCTTTTACTCCCAATGCGTCTGCTATAAACTCAGTGCTGTCGCCACATTCATGTGCTTCAATGTGCTTTAACCAAGGGCCACTTTTTTCAGGATCTAGATAATCCATCCAAAGATTTTCTGTAATACCCATTCCGCCTACACTTGTAGCTGAAACAATTCCTGTTCGTAATTCGTTGATGTTTTTTATCCCGGCAGATTTCACCGCTTGTTGCGCTGCAATTAGTCCCAATAAAGCAGTTCGTGTGCTTTCTTTTTCAGGTCCTAATCCAGCCATGGCTGTTAACTCCGCATTAGTTGCTTTAATTTCACCAACAGGAACAACATCCTTATGACGAGATCGAATATGTTTTAATTCCCCGATACCGGAACTTAATTGCTCGAATGATGCTAGTGTTTCGGCAACATCGTTTCCAATGGCTGAGATCACCCCAATACCGGTTATATAAATTTTCGAAGACATATTTTTATTGTCAATTCAATTGCAATTCAGAAAATAAAATTTCTTTAGACCCTTTAAAATTAAAGGAGTGTTATGAAATAAATAGTTGCATCCTGTTTCTCTATAGTTCAATCAAAAAAATGAGTTGGGGCGCAATTGGATTATTTTTTATTTGCTTTAATGAATTCAGCCATAGAACGGATCGATTGAAATATTTTTTTTCCATCAGCAGGATTCGCAATCTTGATACCATGATTTTTTTCAAGAAGCACAATCAATTCTAATGCATCGATTGAATCTAATCCTAGTCCTTCTCCAAATAGAGGTGCATCAGCATCAATATCCTCTTTTTTTAGGTCTTCTAAATTCAATTGTTCAATAATTTCTCCTTTAAGTTGATCGATTAATGCATCCATAATTTGTTTTGTTTAGTTGTTATATAATTTTTTTATTTGTTCTGATGTGTGCTCAATTTTTAATGTTCCTTGTTCTTTTTCAACGGTATATAAAAACGACTCGTATTTATTTTCATAAAAATCCACCCATCCTGTGATACAACATTTTGCTTTACCGCTCTTCAAAAGTGAGTTGATGTATGAACTCATAAAAACAGGGTCAAATTTATCAAAAATAAAGAAAGTATTCTCTCCTTTAATGCTATTTCTTATAGCAATTTCGCCAATCAAAATGTTTGATAAGGTATAAACAAAAATAGCCGGACTAGGAAAATAATTGCCTTTATCGGAAATAGTATTTTGATGTTCTGTATCAATTTCCAATGATGAAGTGCTGTTTGAAATAATTATTGCTATGTCTTCAGAAGAATATTTTTGAGTAACAGGATTGCTTTTTAGAAGTAATTCAGATGTCACAAATGCCAGTTTACACAAGTGATCCATCTTATAAAATTTAGGATAATTGAATTGAAAATGTTTATAAACCGACTTAATGAAATCAACGGATAGCAGCGTTTTTTCAGAATAGGAGATAGTATGATCTACGATCACTTCTCCATTTTTGGCAGCACAATAAGAGGATATATAGTTTTTATTTTCCATTTAATTATTTTGTACTTTTTGAAAAAATACAGCTGCATTACATCCGCCAAATCCTGCAGATGTTTTAAGGCAGTTATTGACAACAGCCGATGTGGTATCCTTAATTATATTAATAGGTTTAGCAACTCCTAATTCGTTAAAATTATAAGTTCCTATTAGTGTGTTTTTACGCATGGAGTGGATTCCTACTATGGATTCTATCAATCCGGCAGCGCCGAGGGTATGTCCAAAATAACTTTTTAAACTATTCATAGGAACAGCAGCTAGTTGGGCATCCGAAATTGCAATTGATTCCATATCATCGTTGTAAAGTGTTGCAGTACCGTGTCCGGATATATAATTTACTTCTTCCGCTTTTACATTCGCTTCCTTCAGTGTTTTTTCTATCGCTAATAACAATCCATCACCTGTTCTTGACGGACCGGAAATATGGTTAGCATCATTGGAACTTGCTCCTCCTTTTACAAATATTTGTTGTTCTATGTTCAGAGTAAGTTCTGGATTGTTTGTCAAAACGATTGTACCACATCCTTCTCCCAGTGAAATACCATCACGTTTGCTATCGTATGGTTTTGCTACTTCATTACTGATAGCCTTGAATGATTGAAATCCGGAAACAACAAAATGGGTCATGATATCTACACCAGAAACAATAACAGTATCGTATGTATTATCCTCTAACAATCGTTTCCCGATGATAATTGCTAATACTCCTGAAATACAAGCATTTGATACTACTATTGGTTGATTTGGATTTTTGAAATAGCCGGCAATGATCTTTGCTGTTTCCCAAAGGTAAACTCTCTTTTTGTCAAATCTTGAGGCCAAGGAAGCATCCAAAAGGTCTATATTCCCTTTTGTGGTAGATAGCACGAGCAGTGTTTTTTTACTAGCAATATTGATCTTTGGATTTTGTTTTAAGCAATCGTTTATTGAAATAATTGCCATTTTTTCAAGTCGGGTATATTCAATCTCTGATGCTTTGTTTGTATGGTTTTGTTTTTGAAATTCGGCATTAAGTTTTTTAGTGTCAATAATTGCAGCACATACTGCTTCTTCCGAAAGCTCAGATTTTTCAATACGCGTAACTCCTGTGTGCATCTTTATAAGTTGCTCAAAATTTTCTGAACTAGTAAATCCAAGAGGAGAGATGATATTATCGGAAGCAACAAAAACGTTCATTCTTAATTATTAATTGATTGAGAGAGTAAAGATTTTTTATGCGTTAAGGTTTCAATTTTCAAATTCTTCTTCTTCCATTCTTCAAAAAATGGTGGAATTGTAATATGTAATTCATGTTCCATATTCATAAACACTTGAGTTGATTCTCCCATAGCTACCAATTCCCCATCCGATAAGCGAAAAATTTCATATTTGAAAAGAATTTTTGCAGCAGGGGAATCACTATAAGTTGTAACAATCTTAACTTGATCGCCATACTTTACTATTTTTTTAAAATCAACATTAATCTTTACAAGAGGAGTTGCAAATTTATGTTTATATGCATCCAAATACCCTAATTCATATTCCCTCCCGAAGGATTCTCTGCCATCTTCAAAAAATTTCAGATAATGACCATGCCAAACAATACCTAATGCGTCAACTTCACTGAAGCGAACAGGCACGATAGTGCTGTTTGTTAATTGTAAGGACTCTATTTTTTTATTTTGAGACAAGTCTTTTTTTGTTTTTTTTACGAAAGAATGCACTTAAGGCCCAATAAAGTGGTGAAAATTCAGCAAGCATTCTTAATGACTCAGGCATAACAAATACGGGTACCCATATTCCTCCCAATGCTGCTAATATTACAACTGAAACAGACCCAAATGTTGATGACTGTTGGTGTGTTTTAAAAATAGTTCCTACTAACACTCCAAAACCTGTTGCTGCAATAGCCGTAGACACTGCAACAACAAAAATTGCCGGAATATTATTGCCAATAACTAATTGTGGTAATCCAAGATGCGGAAGCAAAAACAATCCAACCATCAGCATCAAGAAACATTGGATTAGACATATGAATAAATATGCTGTGATCTTTCCTATAAGGATTGTGATATATGAGCCAGGCATAGTTAAAAGTCTTGTATAGCTGCCATCATCTCTTTCTTTAATAATACTTCCGGACATTGTAATTACAATAAAGAACATTCCGAAAATTGTCCAAGCCGGAACATTGTGTTGCACTGAATTTAATTTTAATGCTTCCTTTGGAGTTTCAACAGTATTTATTTCTTTGAAATTAACAAAGTCCCTCATCGGTTCATCCTTACTTGTTTCTACCTCTTTTTGTTTTAGTTCTTTTTTGAAGAGATCCAATAATGTTTGTGTCTCAATTTTTGAAGTAGCTTGTTTTAATGAACTTAATATTGAAGCCTTAAATGATTTTTTTGTGTCAGGAGCAAATAATATTGAAAGGTTTAATTCGGAGGTAAATTTATTTTCTTTAATTTCAGATGAATCAGCAAGTCCTGCTTCATTTAATTTTTTAGTTACGAAGTTTCCTACCTTTGAATTTAAAGAAGCGCTGGCATCTTCAGGAACAATGATGGCTATCTCGTAATCTCCTGATTTTACTTTCAATTTGACAACATCAGGATCAAGATGCATATTTGTTATTTCAAATATTTTAGCTTCCTTTAATCCATTTTCAATGGTGGTTCCAAAATTACCTTTGTCATTATTCACTATTAATAGTGGAATCTTTATTTCCATGAAATCACGAAATGGTGCATCTTGGATAAGTGCCATTATTGTAATCATAGCCATGGGCATAATAAACATAATGGTCAAACAATGCTCAGTAATCAAGTTCCTTGATTGAACATCAACTCCAACAGTGGGTTCATCTAAAAATAAAATTTTTGGTTGGTGCAGGATCCCTGCAATCAAATTTATTCTCCTTTTCATTCCTCCCGAAAATGTTTCTACTCGGTGGTTGGAATGCTCTTCCAGGCCGACAATTTCTAAATATTCATGAATTATATTTTTTAGATTTCGGCCTTTTAATCCGTACATATTTCCTATGTAACGAAGGTTTTCATAAGCTGTTAGAGTGGGGTAGAGAGCAATTTCCTGTGGAACAACCCCAATCATTTGTTTTATCTCAGCCAACTGATTTTTTAATGATAGTCCCATCAAAGTGGCTTCGCCACTGGTAGGTTTTATTAGTCCGCAAAGTACAGAAATGGTTGTTGTTTTTCCTGCTCCATTAGGGCCAAGCAATCCGAAAATGCTTCCTTTTTCAATAGTAAATGAAATGTTATTGACAGCAGGTGAAGCGGCACCTTTGTATGTTTTTATAAGATCTTTTACTTCAATTGCAGCGTTGACGGTCATTAAAGCGTAATTTAATTCTATTCAATTTAAATTTCAGATCGACAACTATTGAAGGTTAATCTTATGAAGTTTTTTTAATCTTCTTTTTTCATTTATTTATCTTTTTATTGGCGGATTTATTTTTTCACCATTTTGTTCCATTATTGAGACCATGTATCCAACCCTCAGGGCTGCTGTTTGAGCAATATTCTCAACAATACCCGACTCAGAAAAAAATCCGTTTTCACAAAAAATATTATTTTCTTTAATTGAAAATCCAGAAATAGTTTTTGAATCATCATTATACCATAGTTTGTCAACCATTTCAAATGGCGGTTTTTGTGGTATAAGTAATGAAATAGAAACTCCTTCTAATATTGGATTTTCGAGAGTTTTCATAATTAGACAACAGTTAACAATGCATTAGCATAAGAGAAGCGTGCGCTTTCAGGAACAGAAAGAATGATCTTTTGTCCCTTTTCTAATTTGCCAGAATTCATTAATTCTCCAAGAGCTATCAAAATAGAAGCAGAACCTATATTTCCAACATTACCAAGATTTACAAACCATTTTTCTTGAGGAATTCCAACTCCATGCTCTTTCATTCCTTCATCAATTTTCGAGCGAAAATAGTTGGATGAAATATGTGGTAAGAACCAGTCGATACTTTTTGGGTCAAGATCATATTTAGAAAATAATTCTGCATATTTTTTTGTCCCTAGACGAGTAATGTTTTGCTCCAATAATTTAATATCTTGCTTCATTGCGAAGATCGACTTGTCTAACCATTCTTTTGGCTGATAATCGTTCCATCCAAGAAAATTTCCTTTTTCATCTTTTTCTCCTCCTGCATACATACATGTTTCAACTTCATTTGCATAAGAACAGATATCAATCCATTCTATTTTTACAGAAAGGCCTTCCGGATTTGGTTTGTTGGTCAAAAGAGCCGCTCCGGCACCATCAGATAACATCCATCTTAAAAAATCTTTTTCAAAAGCAAGCATGGGTTGGTTTTCCATTTGCTGCAATTTCTCAACCTCTTCGTCAAATTTTTGTCTTAGCATCCA